>CAJLFU010000014.1 GCA_905205995.1 uncultured Haemophilus sp.
TGGCGGAAGCGGAACAAGAATTGCAAGAAGGTCCATTGACTGAATATTCTGGTCCAGCACTCGCCTTATTAAAAGTCGGCTTAAGCTTAAAATCTATGGTTGTAGCATCTATTTTTGTGAGCGTGTTGCTTCCGTTTGGAATCCCGACAGAGATGAGCTTAAGTGCGGTCATTTTAGGCGCTGTTTTATTCTTCGTGAAATTATTAGTGGTATTCGTGTTGGCTTGTGTCTTTGAAAACACACTCTCTCGTACCCGCTTTATGTTAACAGGACGTTTAACCGTGGTCGGCTTCGGCATTTCTGTGTTGGCGTTTGTATTTTACTTCACTGGGTTGTAAGGAGGACAAATATGGAACGTTTAGCTCTGATTACAATCATTTTACCTTTCGTCGGGGCGTTTATTGTTGGTTTGAACAAAAAACACTTTGCTCAAATTGCTACTGTATTTGCAGCGCTTGCTACGTTAGGTACCATGTTAGTTGCGGGCCAATGGTTTGCTAATGGACATCAAAGCGTCACTTATGACATCGTTGCTTTTGATAAAACCGCGATCTTTGGTGTCACTCTTGATGCAGTCAGTACATTAATTGCCTTTGCCGTTGTGGCCTTAGGTTTCTTAATCTGCTTATATTCTTGTGGTTACTTAACCGATAAAAACCGTGAACATCCACATAATGGATTACCACGTTTTTATGCCTTCTTGCTCATTTTTATCGGTGCCATGGCGGGCTTGGTGTATTCCTCAACTTTAGCAGGACAATTATTGTTCTTCGAAATTACAGGGGGATGTTCTTGGGCATTAATCAGTTATTACCAAACGCCAAAAGCCCAAGCCGCCGCAATGAAAGCCTTGATTATTACCCACGTGGGGGCAATCGGATTATATATTGCCGCTGCCTATTTGTTCAGCCAATCAGGTACTTTCTCTATCACTGCGTTAGAACATTTAGATCCGAGTGCGAAAACAATCGTGTTGTTCGGTGTGATGTTTGCTGCGTGGGGTAAATCAGCGCAATTACCAATGCAAATTTGGTTGCCGAATGCGATGGAGGCACCAACACCAGTGAGTGCGTATTTGCACGCTGCATCAATGGTAAAAGTTGGGGTATATATTTTCGCTCGCTCTGTTATGTCTGCTGGTGAGATT
Organism: uncultured Haemophilus sp.; assembly: GCA_905205995.1. Taxonomy (GTDB): domain Bacteria; phylum Pseudomonadota; class Gammaproteobacteria; order Enterobacterales; family Pasteurellaceae; genus Haemophilus_D. The sequence continues at coordinate 1,148 of CAJLFU010000014.1, forward strand.
CCACATATTGTGGGTGAAGTCGGCATCATCATGGCGATGATTACCTTAATTTATGGCTTCTTGATGTACTTGCCACAAACTGACTTAAAACGTTTATTGGCGTACTCAACAATTACCCAACTTTCTTATATTTTCATTGGGATTTCTCTTGCTGCATTAGGCTCTAAATTGGCCTTTGTGGCAGCGATTAGCTACATCTTCAACCATGCTTTTGCGAAAAGCTTATTCTTCTTGGTTGCTGGTTCGTTAAGTTATGCGACAGGAACCCGTTCAATGCCATTGCTACAAGGTATTATGCGTACAATGCCAGTAGTCGGTGCGGGATTTGGTGTAGCCGCTTTAGCTATTGCCGGGGTGCCACCGTTTAACGGATTCTTCAGTAAATATCCTTTATTCGCGGCTGGATTTGAATTAGGCCAAGAATACGGTTGGATCACTTGGTTGATGGTGCTTGCTTTAGTTGAATCTACCGCAACATTCGTATGGTTGTTGTATAAATTCGGACAATGCGTCATCGGTAAACCATCAGAAGCAGTGGCTGAAGCACAACCAATTACGTTTTCAATGAGTATCGTATTAGTGATTCTCATGGTGATGTCTGTATGCTCTAGCTTCATTGCTGCATATTGGCTAGGTTTGGCGGGTTAGGTTAAGGAGGACTCTATGTTAATGATAAATGGACTTGCGTGTTTACTCATTATTACCTCTCTTTGCGTAATTATGGTTCGAACCGCCAAAAAAGCTGCATTGTTTTACAGTTTGCAATCGTTGGTGTTGGTATTACTGTTCGTCTATCTTGCCAATGAAATGCAAGCCCATGAGCTTTACATGTGGTCAATCAGCGCATTTATTACCAAAGTGGTTTTAGTACCCGCGATTTTAATCTATGCGATGAAAAAAATTGATGAAAGTCAAACTCCAGCTGGAATAAATGTCGCTTGGTTGATCCCGATCACAGCAGTGATAGTGACATTGTGCTACTTTGTTGTTGTCCCAATCGATTTGCCGTTGGTTGCCCATCTTAAACCGGCATTATCAGTGTCATTAAGTCACTTCTTATTAGGTTTAGTGTGCATTGTTAGCCAACGCAATATCGTAAAACAAGTATTCGGTTATTGTTTGATGGAAAACGGTTCTCATCTCACATTAGCCTTATTGGCAAATAAAGCACCTGAGTTAGTGGAAATCGGAATTGCCACAGATGCTATCTTTGCCGTCATCATAATGGTGGTATTGGTAAACAAAATTTACCGTACATTCCACTCATTAGATGCAAAACAACTTATGAGTTTGAAGGGGTAACGCTATGTATGAACAATGGATAATCGCGTTATTAATCGCACCTTTAGCAATATCACTTGCCAGTTTCGCTTGTGGCGTGACAAAAACACGGACAATTTGTACCGCACTTCATGTTACAGGTTTGATTTTGATGTTGGCATTCGCCTTACAAATTATTAATGGTGTGCTGACTCAGGGGGAAATCAGTGCATTACATAACTGGGTTTACATCGACAGTCTATCTGCTATTTTCTTAGGTCTCATCGCTATTGTTGGGACTTTAGCCGGTATTTATTCTATCGGCTATATCGGTACTGAATATCGAGAAGGCCATCTTGATTTGAAAACATATTGTAATTATTACGGTTTTTTGCATTTGTTTTTCTTCACCATGATTATTTCTGTGATCACCAATAACGTGATTTTGATGTGGGTTGCTATTGAGGCAACTACATTAAGTTCCGCGTTCTTGGTTGGTACATATAAACAAAAAACTTCTCTTGAAGCCGCATGGAAATACATCATTATTTGTTCTGTTGGGGTCGCGTTCGGATTGTATGGCACGATTTTAACCTTCTCTAATGGTACGAATCTTTTGGCAGATCCTAGCCAAGCCATTTTCTGGACAGAAATCAATCAGCAAGCGGCTGGTTTGAATCCGATGCTTATGTATCTCGCTTTTGCCTTCATTTTGGTTGGCTTTGGTACTAAGTGCGGTCTATTTCCAATGCATACTTGGCTATCCGATGCACACAGTGAAGCGCCAAGTCCTGTGAGTGCGATTTTATCAGCAGTATTATTGAACTGTGCCATGTTGGTGGTATTGCGCTACTACATCTTAGTTTCTAAAGCAGTTGGGCCAACTTACCCTCAAACCTTATTATTGGTATTTGGTTTACTTTCTGTATTGGTTGCGGCCTTGTTTATTATCGTTCAATTCGACATCAAACGCTTATTGGCATACTCCAGTATTGAAAACATGGGTTTAATTAGCTTCGCTTTTGGTTTAGGTGGCCCAATAGGCGTGTTTGCTGGGTTATTACATACCATTAACCATAGCTTAGCGAAAACCTTGTTGTTCTGTGCTTCTGGTAACATTTTATTGAAATACAAAACCCGTGATATGAACCAAGTACGTGGTTTATGGCGTGTGGCACCAATGACAGCGGTATTATTTGCTGGAGGTGCATTAGCACTAGGTGGTATTCCACCATTTAACGTGTTTGTCAGTGAATTCAGTATTGCGGTTGCCGGTATTTACGCAGGTAAAACTTGGTTGGTCGTTTTCTGTTTAATTTTACTCACCATCGTGTTAGCTGGATTGTCTTTAATGGTATTAAAAACTGTATTAGGCAAACAACCAGATAATGTTGAAGTGGGGGATGTGAACAAAGTTTCATTGGTTGCAATGGCAATTCTATTGTTGTTCATGTTTATTATGGGCATCCATATTGCTGAACCAATTTTGCAGTTATTAAGAAGTGCGGTCGGAATTGTACTTGGATCTGAACAAGTGTCTTTTGGTGAAATGTTAGTTTTACCTTGGCAAAGTTTAGCGCAATGATCGACAGGAGGATAAATATATGGAATTAACTAAAAATACATCGGTCGATCCAGCCAAAATGATTGGCAAAAATTATATTGAAGCAATTAATGCTAAATTTCCAAATACCATTTTGGATGAGGAGTGGTCAACACCAAATCAGGTTACCCTTACCATTAAAACCAATATGTTACCTGATGTAGTTGAATACCTTTATTATCAACATGAAGGTTGGTTACCTTTAGTATTCGGGAATGATGAACGCTCAATCCACGGCAATTATGCAGTGTACTATGTGCTTTCTATGGAAGGGGAGGTCAAAACCTTTATCACCATTAAAGCCTTAGTCGATCCAGTCAGCTTGGAATTCCCGTCAGTAACACCAAAAGTCAAAGCAGCGGTTTGGGGCGAACGTGAATTATTTGATATGTACGGCTTAAAAGCGGTTGGCTTGCCTGACCAACGCCGCTTAGTATTGCCGGATGATTGGCCGGATGATCTTTACCCATTGCGTAAAGATTCCATGGACTACCGTTTACGTCCCGATCCAACAACGGCAACCGAAACATACGAATTTATTAATGAAAAAGGCGAAGCGCGTATTGTACCAATTGGCCCATTACACATCACCTCAGACGAACCAGGACACTTCCGTTTGTTCGTGGATGGGGAAGATATTATTGATGCGGACTATCGTTTGTTCTATGTGCACCGCGGTATGGAAAAATTGGCAGAAACCCGTATGGATTACGACCAAGTCAACTTCCTTGCCGACCGTGTGTGCGGAATTTGCGGTTTCACTCACAGTGTGGCGTATGCCAATTCCGTTGAAAGTGCTTTAGGGATTCAAATTCCAAAACGCGCTGAATGGATCCGTGCGATTTTGTTAGAAGTGGAACGCTTACACAGTCACTTATTAAACTTAGGTCTATCTAGTCACTTTACTGGCTTTGATACTGGCTTTATGCAATTCTTCCGTGTGCGTGAAAAATCCATGACATTGGCAGAAGTATTAACTGGTGCACGTAAAACCTATGGTATTAATCTAATCGGCGGTGTGCGTCGTGACATGTTGAAACATCAACGTGAGCAATGCATCAAGTTGATTGGTGAAATGCGTGAAGAAATTAAAACTTTAGCCGATATTTTGTTAAATACACCAAATATGGAACAACGCACTGTAGGCGTGGGTATCTTAGCCAAAGATATTGCGCGTGATTTCAGTCCTGTTGGTCCAATGATTCGTGGTTCTGGCTTTGCGCGTGATGTGCGTAAAGTACATCCATTCTCAGGTTATGGAGATGTACCTTTCGATATGTTCACTGAAGCCAACGGTGACGTGTTATCTCGTGTGAAAGTGCGGATTAACGAAGTGTTTGAATCCATGAATATCATTGATTACATGGTGGATAATTTACCGAGTGGTGAAATTTTAAAAGAAGGCTTCAATTATACGCCAGGACGTTTCGCTCTTGGTATTACGGAAGCCCCACGTGGCGAAGATATTCACTGGTCAATGCTAGGCGACAACCAAAAACTTTTCCGTTGGCGTTGTCGTGCTGCCACTTATGCTAACTGGCCAACCTTGCGCTATATGTTGCGAGGCAACACAGTGTCTGATGCGCCACTTATTATTGGTAGTCTTGACCCTTGCTATTCTTGTACCGACCGCGTCACCGTGGTGGATGTACGTAAACGCAAAGCGAAAACCGTGGATTATAAAGAGATTGAACGCTACGGTATCGAACGTAAAAATTCACCATTGAAATAGGGGAGGCGGAAAATGTTTAAATTACTAAAAACGGTATTTAAAGCAGGTGATGTCACCACCAAATATCCGTTCAAACCTTATGAAGTTGATGATGATTTTAGAGGAAAACCGGAACTCAATTCTGATCAATGTATTGTCTGCGCGGTTTGTACCATTGCCTGTCCAGCCAATGCGTTGACCATGAGAACGGATCCGGTGACAGGCGAACGTACCTGGTCATTATTCCTTGGTCGTTGTATTTTCTGTGGACGTTGTGAAGAAGTTTGCCCAACTAAGGCAATTCGTTTGTCACAAGATTTTGAACTCTCAGTGACCAATAAACAGGATCTTTTCCAAGAAACCACTTTTTCTACAGTGAGCTGTCAAGAGTGTGGTAAACCGTTTATCTCTTATAAAGAGCTGAATTACACCATTGATTTATTCAAACAAAGTTTAGGCGATCCGGAAGTCGTCAAACAAAAACTAACCGTGTTGCATACTTGTCCAGTTTGTAAACGACGACATAGCTTGGAAAAAACGGCCAACATGGAATCCAATATGCGGATGAAACTTATCGACTTTAAAGAGCCGGGTCGTTTGGATTTCAAAAAAGCGCTTGAACAACGGGAAGAAAGTGCGGTTGATTTTTCTAACGTTTTAGCAGGAGGCGAAAAACGATGAACACACAAATTCCAATGCCGGTAAACGGTATTTCAACGCCATTTAGCATTGATGAAAATATTGCCAAAATGAAACAAACCCTGTTGAAAGATATTCAACGTTCGGCTTATGTTTATCGTGTGGACTGTGGTGGTTGTAACGGTTGTGAAATCGAGATTTTTAGTACCATTACGCCAACTTTTGATGCGGAACGTTTTGGTATTAAAGTGGTGGCTTCACCTCGTCACGCGGACATTTTATTATTCACTGGTGCGGTTACCCGTGCGATGCGTACGCCAGCAATGCGTGCTTACCAAGCTGCTCCCGATCCTAAAATCTGTATTTCTTACGGTGCTTGCGGTTGTGGTGGCGGTATTTTCCATGATCTTTATTGTGTTTGGGGTGGTAGTGATCAAATCGTACCAATCGATGTGTACATCCCTGGCTGTCCTCCGACCCCAGCAGCGACAATTTATGGATTCGCGGTAGCACTTGGCTTACTTGATCAAAAGCTCAAAGGTAAACAAGAAAAAGCTGATCCTAACGCAGAAGCTAAATTACGTTTCCCAACTATTCCGTTGGATTTGCGTATTAGTCTTGAACGTGAAGCACGTCGTCTTGCCGGTTATCGTCAAGGTGGCAACATTGCTAACCAATTTATGGCAATGATGACAGAAAATGACAAAGTGCCATTTGGTGTACGTTTAGGTGAATACCTAGAACGCGAATCCGATCCGCGTTTAAGCGAAATCGTCAATCGTTTGCATGCGATTAGTCTGCCGTTTTCGGGATAATTAATGATGGGGCAAGTGATTGCTCCTATAAAAATGGGAATGTTATGACAGCGAAAGTCTTTTTCTATTTATTAAACGAACGTTTCGTCGAAAACGATGAACAAGTGCCAGAGCAAGCAAAACAGGTGATGTATTACTCTTTGGCGATTGGTCACCATGTTGGCGTAATTGATTGTTTTAAAAAATTACTGGTTTGTGACTACAATGCTTATCAACGTTTTGTAGATAGCTTTTCAGAAGGGGATGCTAAACGTAAATTTGCCGGCTTAATGCGATTCGGTGAAATAGTGATTGATTCTAGCCATGTCAATTTATTGGCGAAAGCGATGGATGAAAATAAAGCAAATTTCACCCCAGAACATCAAGAGTGGGTCGAAATTCTGATGAATACGTTAGCATCAATTCAGCGTGAACCTGTGATGTATATTATGGTGAAACGACGTGACGAATAATGTGATCTTAACCGTTGGCAACAGCATGATGGGGGATGATGGGGCAGGACCTTATCTCTATCAATTATTGAGTGAAAATCCATTGCCAAATTGGACCGCACTTGATGGTGGTTCCGCACCGGAAAATGTTGCCCATATTGTGCGAGAGATGAAACCTGATTTGCTTTTAATTTTCGATGCGGCTGATATGGAGTTAGCGCCTGGTAAAATCCGAATTATTGAAAAAGAGAGCATTGCGGAAATGTTTTTCATGAGTACGCATAATATGCCGCTCAATTACCTCATCGAGCAACTGGAACAAGATATTAAACAAATTGTTTTTGTGGGGCTTCAACCTGATCTGGTTTCTTTTGGTTTCCCGATGACAGACAGCGTAAAAGAGTCGGTGCAATTTATGTATGATTTTTTAAAAGAGGGAAGATCGCTTGAAGAGATTCCTGTTTTGTAGAAAAAGTGAGGGTGATTTTCTAAACACATTTAAAAATATTACGAAAACCTGTTTTATATCAATAAATCCATGATTTTTGTAAGACTATAAGCTGATTTTGGGTGTAATATATACCCAGAATTAATTATTCTAATTCTATCTCTAACCTCGTGTTGTATCTAAAATAAGGACGTTACTATGGCTATTAAAAAAGTAATTACCGTATGTCCGTATTGTGCCTCAGGTTGTAAAATCCATCTTTTGGTGGAAAACAACAAAATTGTGGGAGCTGAAGGTGCAAACGGCAAGACAAACGAAGGGGAGTTATGCCTAAAAGGATATTATGGCTGGGACTTTGTGCATGACACAAAAATCCTGACTCCTCGCCTGACTCAACCGATGATCCGCTATAAACGTGGCGAACCATTCACACCAGTGAGCTGGGAAGAAGCGATTTCTTACACAGCAAAACGTCTTAGTGAAATCAAAGAAAAGTACGGTAACGAATCGATTATGGTAACGGGCTCTTCCCGTGGACCAGGTAATGAAGTGAACTTCGTGATGCAAAAATTCGCCCGTGCGGTATTAGGAAATAACAACATTGACTGTTGTGCGCGCGTGTGACACGGCCCTTCTGTAACAGGTCTGCTCAAATCGGTCGGTAACGGCGCAATGTCCAACTCAATTGTTGAGATTGAAGATACCAAATGTGTATTCATTTTTGGCTATAATGCCTCCACTTCACACCCTATTGTGGCGCGTCGGATTAACCACGCCAAAGCAAAAGGGGCGAAAATCATTGTTTGTGACCCTCGTAAAATCGAAACAGCCCGTATCGCGGATATTTATGCACCGCTTGCTAACGGGTCTAACGTCGCATTCTTGAATGCGATGATGAATGTGATTTTAGAAGAAGGATTACAAGATCAAAAATTTATTGATGAACACACCGAAAACTTCGATGCGTTCTATGAAACCGTGAAAGCTTATACCCCGGAATCCACTCAACATATCACTGGTATTGAACCTGAAATGTTGCGTGAAATTGCCCGCACTTATGCGAAAGCGGAAACCGCTACTATCTTATGGGGTATGGGCGTTTGCCAATTCCGTCAAGGTGTAGAAACCGTGCGTGCATTAGCAAGCTTGGCAATGCTTACCGGTAACTTAGGTAAACCAAATGTTGGGGTGAATCCAGTACGTGGTCAAAACAACGTACAGGGTGCGTGCGATATGGGTGCGTTATTCAACACATTACCTGGTTATCAAAGTTTTGCTGATCCAGAAACTAATGCAAAATTTGCGAAAGCTTGGGGCGTTCCATCTATTCCAACCAAACCAGGTGTGCCGTTGAGTGAAGTCCCTGAAGCGATCATGGAAGATAAAATTAAAGCATTCTATATCATGGGTGAAGATACATTACAAACTGAGCCTGATATTAATGCTGTTAAAAAAGCCTTCGAGAAAGTTGAGCTTCTTATCGTTCAAGATATCTTCATGACTCAAACCGCAGCAGAAGCAGATATTTTATTACCTGCGACTTCTTGTGCTGAGCATGAAGGGGTGTATAGTGCCGCTGACCGTGGTTTCCAACGCTTCTATAAAGCGGTTGAACCAACTGGCGATGTCAAGGATGACTGGGTGATCATTAGCGAAATTGCTACGGCAATGGGTTATCCAATGCACTATAACAATACCAAAGAAATTTGGGATGAGTTGCGTGATCTTTGTCCACTTTATAAAGGGGCAACTTACGAAAAAATGGAAGGTATGGGCTATATCCAATGGCCATGTACTGACGAAGGTCCTGAAGATCAAGGTACGCAATATTTGTATAAAGGCCAAATCTTCGACCGTCCGAACGGTAAAGCTGAATTCTTTGCATGCGACTGGGAACCACCGATGGAAGATCTTTCAGAAGAATTCCCATTGGTACTTTCTACCGTACGTGAAGTTGGTCACTACTCCTGCCGTTCTATGACCGGTAACTGCCGTGCACTTGCGGCACTTGCGGATGAACCTGGATTCGTACAAATGAACGATCAAGATGCCAAAGAATTAGGCATTAAAAACAACGACTTGGTTTGGATTGCATCATCACGCGGCAAAGTTATTTCTCGCGCAGATGTCAGCACTCGTACCAACAAAGGCGCTTGTTATATGACCTATCAATGGTGGATCGGTAAATGTAACGAATTAACCGCTGAACATTTGAATCCGGGTTCTAGAACACCGGAATACAAATACAGCGCGGTTCGTATTGAGAAAGTCGAAGACCAAGCCTGGGCTGAACGCTATGTGGTCACTGAATACGCGAAATTAAAAAATCGCTTAAAAGAAACCGCACTTGTGGCTTGATTAGCGTCATAAATAAAAAACGGGCGAACTTAAATGGTTCGCCCGTTTTTTATTCAATTATTTTCTCATGATTATGAGCATATTTAGCCATCGTTGTCTGTGGCTAAAGACAAACAGGAATCGGCGAGTGTTTCACTAAAGCGTAAATCATGCGAGGCAATAAGCATTGGTAACTGTAACTCGCGTAAAAGTGCGGTCAGTTTTGCAATATTTTTTACATCCAGTCCGTTGGTCGGTTCATCCAATAACAAGACTTTTGGTTGCATCGCTAGCACGCCAGCCAGTGCTGTAAAGTTCTGTTCTCCACCAGATAAGGTATTCACAGAGCGATCTTTTAACCCAACAATATTTAGACGTTCCAATTGTTGCAATGCAATTTGATAGGCTTCATCTCTGTTTAATCCTTGATTAAGTGGACCAAAGGCTACATCATCAAGTACTGTAGGACCAAAAAGTTGATCGCCTGCATGTTGGAAACAGATACCCACCTTCTCACGTAGCGGTACAAAATCTTTTTCTTGTCGGCAGGTGTTATCAAACCAGCGAACCTCTCCATGTTGATAAGGTATAAACCCTAATAGGCAGTGTAATAGCGTTGATTTCCCACAACCAATATCGCCTTGTAAAAAAAGACGATGACCTTCAGGGAGATCAAAAGAAAGGTTATCAATAATTACGCGTTGGTCGCGCATGATCTGTAATTGTTTGACTTCGAGGACGTTCATCAAGATTTATCCTGTGTTTTTTTCACATCATGCAGCTGAAAGCCACGTGCTTTTAGCGCCATTTCTGTTTTTTCTGCTTTAACGAGAGCATGAATTAATAATAATGCCACACGTTGCGCGGCGATAAATAAGGTTCTGCCGTTAAGTTTTGGCTGGTATCCGCGCGCGCGCATCGCCATATCCATTTTTTTATGTACATCACCAAGTACAGAAATATAACGCACGGTCAGCACAAATAGGTGAAGTAGTTTTTCAGGCAATGGTAAACGACATAATGCTTGCAATAAAAGGCTCTCGTTCATATCAATTAACAAGAGGCGAGTTAAGCTTAAAATTAAATTGAAACGTAGCGTAATGAGTAGCGCGAGCTGAATGCCCATTGGATTTAATGTTAAGCCTTGTTCAGTGATTTTCCAGCTTAAAGTTAACCAAACAAGCAAAGTGAAGAAATTTAGTTTCAACCAGTATTTGAAATAGCTGGTAAGGGATTTTTGATAACGTATTAGCGCAATAAGTAACCCGCTGAATACGATCAGATTAAGGATAATAAGCGTTGAAATATGTGTCATTGTGCTGACAATAAGTCCACACAAAAACACATAAATTAATCGTAAGTGTGGTTGAAAAATAGCAAGAAAATTCATTTCACCACACTGAGCGCCGTTGGATACATTTTGTTTAACAATAAGACCACACCAACACTGACGATACTATCAATAATAAACACGGGAATATGTGATATCAGCAGTAGCATAATCAGATCGCTATAGGCTTTACCGCCATCTAGAGCTAAGACTAAAGAAGCGAGTAAGGCAGCACCACCAACACCGATTACACCTGCACCAATTCCTGCTGTAATTTGAGTCTGACGAGAATTGTTATTTTCAAGTCTTTTTGCAAATAGCCAATGTACGAGAAGGGCAGGTAATGCCATTACGCATAAATTGACACCTAATACAGCAAATCCCCCGAAGGAAAAGAGCAGGGCTTGTAATACCAATGCGATTAAAAAAGCAGGGAAAACGGCCCAGCCGAGAAACAGGCCAGCCATGCCGTTTAAGATGAGATGCACGCTGCCAATGCCTACTGGTACATGAATGGTACCCGCAACAAAAAAAGCAGCAGCAAATAATGCCGTTAATGGTAATTGCTGAGAATTAAGGCGTTTCAGACCAATCATTACACAGGCTAATGCCACAGCCGCTCCACCAAGCAATACTGGCGTATGCAGTACACCTTCTGATAAATGCATATTATCTTTCCTTAGATTGTGATGCACGCGTCATTTTTGATGCACGAACTAATGCCCATAAGCCAAAAATACCGACAATATAACCAATACCACCAATAATGTCGTGTAGGTAAATTTTGTCTTTCAATTTAGAGATATCTTCGCGTACCAACATCAACGAATTGTCGCTATTATTTGTGGTTTGCGCGGATACTCTGTTGGCAACAATTGAGGCTTTATGTCCTTCTTCACCTTCTATAACAACCTTAATGGCACCTTCGGCACTGGTATTGATCGGATAGGAAAATTGCCCATCGCGATCCGTTTTGCCTTCCAACAGAGGGGAGTCCTGTCCAGATTGCAAAATTTCCATATAGGTTTCTGCCGCAGGGGTCATATCGGAATAATAGGCTTTACCAGAGACTGTGCGTCCATCATATTGTGCAAAAACATGCAAACTATGAGCCAATGCTAATGGCGCGCACAGCCAGGTGAAAAGTGCGGTTAAAAATACAACTCTTTTCATTACTTCGCATCAAAAGTCAGCATATATTCAACACTGCGTTCGGTATAGTCAGGGTTCTCTTTAACAGGCTCGTCAAATTCAGCCCAAACTTTGTTATAACCTGCTTTAGGAGTGAATTGTGCGATACCTTTTTCATTGGTTAAGTTGAATGGGTGATCTTCGCCTAAACCTACTTTGATGCCTTGTACAGGTTTACCTTTTACTAACACGAGAATATCGAGAGGTTGTCCCGCTTTTGGTTCACTTTGAGGGATTAATTCATAATCCATGTTATGTGATTTATTTGCTTGAGCATCCCAGTGTAAAATTGCTTTACCGAATTTGATCGGATTAACACTAAGTACAGCTTCAGGTGCTTGTTGTTTGGTTTTTTCTACATATTTACCGCTTGGTAATTTTGACCAAACACCATTATCAAAGCGAATGAATGCGATGGCAGCATCAGGAGCGGCAAAGTAAGCTTCGCCTTGCTTGAAGGTGACCTCAGCATTTTGTAATTGGCCTTTAGCATCGAGTAGGCGTACCGCTTTTAATTTGCTCTGAGGATAGGTTTCAGTTTCCTCATGACCAAATTTAACCACATATTGCCCTTTTGCATCCTTAACAGGCTCCAACCAAACATTATGTGCATTAGCGAGTGAAGCACCGAATAGTGCAGTAATAAACAATGCTGTTTTTTTCATGGAAGTTCTCCTTTTCTAACATGTGAATACTGTGATAAAGTATAAAATATGAAGTAACTTCAGAGTCAAGTATAATTTAGTAAAAAATGAAAATTGGTCAACTAGCCAATATCGTTGGCTGTACGGTGGAAGCCGTACGTTTCTATGAAAAGCAAGGATTAATCGAACCCGCTAAGCGAACAAGTGGTAATTTCCGCGTTTATACGGAAGAGCATTTGAAGCAACTTTCTTTTATTTGTTATTGCCGCAGTTTGGATATTTCACTAAAAGAAATCAAAATGTTGCTCAATCCTCAATGTGCTACTCAAGAGCAGGAAAGAGAAATCAATGAGCTGCTAGATCGACATATTCGAGAAGTATCAAAACGGATCCATGAATTGGCTCACTTACGAATTCGCTTAATTCAGCTCAAAGGTAAATGTAGTCACTTTGAGCAAAACAATGATTTAATGAACACTTTATTGCAGCACAGTGGCATTAATTTTGTGCCGTTGAAATAAAGTATAATGCCAACACGGGTGAAATATTGAAACTCAGAAAATGAATAGTAAAAAGAGCAGAATTAAAACATACTGCTTTTTATCCTAAGGAGGAAATCATGCACGAAATGTCCCTCTGTCAGAACATGATGGAAATTATTGAACAGCAACAGAAAAAGCATGACATCCATGAAGTGACAGATATCTGGCTAGAAATAGGGGCACTGTCTTGTGTTGAGCAAAGTGCGGTTGAATTTTGCTTTGAAATTATGCGTAAAGATACCGTTGCTGAAAATTGCCAGTTGCATTTCATTCATTTACCCGCGATAGCATGGTGCTGGCAATGTCAAAAGGAAGTAGAGATTGAGGCCTATCAGGATTGCTGTCCACATTGTCACAGTGCATGTTTACAACGTCGAAGCGGCACAGAATTTAGAGTGAAAGAAATCGCCGTAAAATAGCCTAGTATTTTGATTGATCAGAATGTCGTTTGACTTTTGAATATAAAACACGCTAACTGATTGATAGTATGCGTTTATCCCTTGTCAAAGAATATATTTAACATTGAGAATATGGTATTCTAACGCACATGAATTACCATAGATTCTAAGCATTTACAGAATAAACGAAAAATTATTGAGGTGACTTATGTGTACAACCTGTGGCTGTGGCCATCCAGACCAAGTCAGAATCGGTGAATTACCGCATGTTCATAATGATTCCAACGCGCAACATGCGACAAAACTACCTAATTTTTCTCACTCCTCCTTCCGCATGCCAGACTCTCCACAACAAGAAGAAACGCAACAACGATTACTGAAAGTAGAACAAGATATTCTCGGTGCGAATAATCAGTTAGCCGATATGAATCGTCGTTTTTTTGCGAATCAGCATATTTTGGCACTTAATCTTGTTTCAAGTCCTGGCTCAGGCAAAACAACCTTGTTGACGACCACATTAAACGCATTAAAAAATGACTATCCTTGTTATGTGATTGAGGGCGATCAACAAACAGAAAACGATGCGGATCGTATTCGTCAAACAGGTGTACCAGCGATTCAAGTTAATACGGGCAAAGGTTGTCACTTAGATGCACAAATGATTGGTAATGCATTGGTGAAATTGCAGCCACAGGAAAATAGTCTGATGTTTATTGAAAATGTCGGAAACCTAGTTTGTCCGTCAGAGTTTGATTTAGGCGAGCATGCTAAAGTGGTGATCTTATCTGTGACAGAAGGTGAAGATAAACCGTTAAAATATCCACATATGTTTGCGGCCTCGAAGTTAATGATTTTAAATAAAGTAGATTTACTACCTTACTTGAATTTCGATGTGGAAAAATGTATTGCTTATGCAAAACAAGTGAATCCAACAATTGAGGTTATCCAGTTGTCTTCTCAAAGTGGAGAAGGATTACAGCAATGGCTAGACTGGTTAAAAGCGCAAAAACGATAGGAGCATCAAATGCAGTTTGTTGATGAATTTCGTAATCCTGAACTGGCAAAAAGTCTGTTGCAGCGACTACAAAAAATAATGGAAAAACAACCGCACTTTACGCCAGAAAATCCGTTATATCTGATGGAGGTCTGCGGTGGACATACTCATACCATTTTTAAATTTGGGCTTGATCGTTTATTACCCAAAAGTATTGAGTTTATTCACGGTCCGGGCTGTCCGGTGTGTGTGTTACCGATGGGGCGAATTGATGTTTGTATTGAGATTGCTCGTCGTCCAGAAGTGATTTTCTGTACTTTCGGTGATGCGATGCGAGTACGCGGACGTTTAGATTCATTATTAGAAGCCAAAGCTCAGGGCGCAGATGTTCGTATCGTTTATTCACCGCTTGATGCATTGAATATTGCATCGAATAATCCAGACAAAAAAGTCGTGTTCTTTTCACTCGGTTTTGAAACGACGATGCCAAGTGCCGCGATTACCTTGCAACAAGCGAAAAAACAGCAGGTAAAAAACTTTTTTGTGGTATGCCAAAATATTACCATCATTCCGACATTACACAGCTTATTGTCACAAGGACAAGTAAAAATTGATGGCTTTATTGCGCCAGGTCATGTCAGCATGGTGATCGGTTCTGAACCTTACCAAGAACTGTGTGATACCTATCATAAGCCTTTTGTAATCACCGGTTTTGAGCCTTTAGATATCCTACAAGCAATTTTAATGTTGGTGACACAGATTGTTGAACAACGCTGTGAAGTGGAAAATCAGTATAAACGCATTGTGCACCAACATGGTAATGTGTTGGCTCAACAGGCAATAAGCGAAGTATTCCGCTTGAAAGCCAGCAGCGAATGGCGTGGATTGGGCGAAATTGCAGAATCTGGCGTAGAACTGACAGATGATTATCAATGCTTTGATGCAGAAGCCTATTTTGCCTGTCAGCCACATCAAGTTGCAGATGATCCAGACTCTCGCTGCGGTGATGTATTAATCGGTAAATGCAAGCCGGCTGATTGCCCATTATTTGCTAAAAAATGTAATCCAGACAATGCTTATGGTGCGTTGATGGTGTCTTCCGAAGGGGCATGTGCGGCCTATTATCAATACAGACGAGAATAAAACAATGACTGATTTTATTACGATGGCACACGGAAATGGCGGTGCAACAATGCAAGAGTTGATCCGCGATTATTTTGTCGAGGCTTTTGATAACCCGATACTTTCACAAGGCGAAGATCAGGCTCGCATTGCTTTACAAGAAATGAACGCCTTGGGTGGAACATTGGCGTTTTCTACCGACAGTTTTGTCATTGATCCAATTTTTTTCCCAGGTGGTGATATCGGCAAATTGGCTGTATGTGGTACGGCTAATGATGTTGCCGTATGCGGTGCTGTACCAAAATATTTATCCTGTGGCTTTATTTTGGAAGAAGGCTTACCACTAGAAACTTTAAAAAAATTGATTCAATCGATGGCAAAAGCCTGCCATTCAGCCGGTATTCAAGTGGTAACCGGTGATACGAAAGTAGTACAAAAAGGCGCAATAGATAAAGTGTTTATCAATACGGCCGGTATTGGTGTGATTCCAAACGGACTGGACTGGGGCACACATCGTATTCAGCCAGGTGACCAGATTATCGTCAGTGGCACTTTGGGTGATCATGGCGCCACCATTTTGAATTTACGTGAAAATCTCGGTATTCAAACAGATTTATGCAGTGATTGCGCTGTTCTCGCACCGCTCATTGATTGTATTCGTCCGATTGAAGGGGTGAAAGCTGTACGCGATGCGACCCGTGGTGGTGTGAATGCGGTACTCCATGAATTTGCACAGGCTCAGAAAGTGGGGATTCAAATTGATGAAACGGTATTACCAATTCGTCAGGAAGTACGTGGTATTTGCGAATTACTCGGTTTGGATGCATTAAATTTTGCTAATGAAGGCAAATTGGTGATTGTGGCGGATAAAGAAAAAACAGCTGAAATTCTGACCGCACTTCATAGCCATCCATTAGGTGAAAATGCGGCTGTAATCGGCGAGGTAACGACTGATGGCAAAGTTCGTGCAGTTGGTCTTTTCGGTCAAAGTCGTTTATTAGACTTACCACGCAACGAACCTTTACCACGAATCTGTTAAGCAAAAACCGGTTTAATTTAAAATTAAACCGGTTTTAGTTTGTAAATTGATATAGAGAGAAGAGCGATTATTTTTTCCAAATAACGTGGAATTCGCGATCTTCTTCTCGATGTGAAATTAAGAATTTCGCAAATACATCATCCATTTCATCTTTCTCATTCACTAAGCCCACCCAAACTTCAGCAAAAGCATCAGGATCGATTAACACCCCAATTTCTTGTTCCCAATCATCTGCAGTTTCGACAAACTCGACCGCACCACGATCTTCAAATTGCAGATTGAATAGCATAATATCAGCGGGATCGAGATTTTCGCCTGCCATTTCTAAGAAAATATCATAAGCAAGATCAATCGCTGCATCGGGATCGAGTTTTTGAATATCAGTTGTCATTGGGTTTTCCTTCATCAAGTCAATTGCGCGTATGATACCGCAAGAAACAGAAAACAAAAAGTGCGGTCAAATCATCGTTGTTTTTTGACTGCACTTATTTTTAGTTGCCGTAACTAGCCGGTATTTCGCATACCTGCGGCAATACCTGTGATGGTAATCATCAAGGCTTGTTCGACATCAGGGCTTGGGTTTTCAGGCGATTCACGGAAACGACGGAGCAATTCCACTTGAAGGAGATTGAGCGGATCTGTATAAACATTACGTAATGCAATAGAATCTGCGATCCACGGCAAGTCCGCCATTAATTCATCTTTGTGAGAAAGCGAAAGCACGGTTTTAATATCCGCATTGAGTTGGTTACGTAGATTCTCACCTAAGTACCAAAGTTCTTTTTTCACTAAGTTATGATCATATTGTTCAGAAAGCCAAGTATCGGTTTTACTGAACACCATTTCTAACATGCCCACACGAGTCGAGAAGAATGGCCACGCTTTACACATTTCTTCAATAATATGACCTTTGCCTTCATCTACAATTTTTTGAATTGCCGCCCCCGCACCCAGCCATGCCGGTAGCATTAAGCGGTTTTGCATCCAAGCAAAAATCCATGGAATGGCACGTAAGCTTTCTACGCCACCATTTGGATTACGTTTTGCAGGACGAGAGCCGAGTGGCAGTTTAGACAGCTCTTGTTCCGGTGTAGCACTACGGAAATAAGGCACGAAGTCTTTATCACCACGAACAACACTACGGTAAATGTCACATGAAGTAGCGGAAAGTTCATCCATCACAGCACGCCATTCTATTTTTGGTTCTGGCGGTGGAAGTAAGTTTGCTTCTAAAATTGCACTCGCGTAAAGATCAAAGGTTTCAACTGCGACTTCAGGTAAACCAAGTTTAAAGCGGATCATTTCCCCTTGTTCAGTCACACGTAAACCATTTTTGAGTGAACGTGGAGGCTGAGAAAGTAATGCTGCATGTGCGGGTGCGCCACCACGACCAATCGTACCGCCACGGCCATGGAATAAAGTGAGTTCAATACCCAGTTCTTCGGTTAAATTGACTAATGCTTCTTGTGCACGATACTGTGCCCATGAAGCAGCCATCATTCCCGCATCTTTAGCTGAATCAGAATAACCAATCATCACCATTTGGTGATTGTTAATCACGCCACGATACCAACCAATATTAAACAATTGACGCATGACACCTTCAGAGGCATCTAAGTCATCTAAGGTTTCAAAAAGTGGCACGACAGGAATGTGATAAGGCACGCCCGCTTCTTTTAATAATAAATGCACGGCGAGTACATCAGAGGCACTTCTTGCCATGGAAATAATATAGCAAGCAATTACGCCTTGTTTTTGTTGGGCAATGACTTTACAAGTCTCTAAAATTTCCAGGGTTTCTGCAGATGGCTCCCAATGGGTTGGAATTAATGGACGGCGAGAGTTTAATTCACGCACTAAGAAAGATTGTTTTTCTGCTTCGCTCCATTGTGCATAATCACCAATGCCAAGATAACGGGTGATTTCAGCAATCGCATCTGTATGACGCGTACTTTCTTGACGGATATCCATTTGTGAAAGCGTGACACCAAAACAGCGAATGCGATGCAAAATATCTAATAAAGATCCATTGGCAATAATCCGCATGCCGCATGCCATCAATGATTGATAGCAATCATAGAGTGGTTCCCAAAGTTGATTATCATCCATGATGATATCCGCTTGGCTTACGCGTGGTGGACGATTTGCCATGCAATCTTCAAAGTAATCAAGGGTGGCGATAAGTTTTGTGCGAAGTTCTTTGACCACAAAACGATAAGGCTCTAAATGTTCACCATATTTTGCGGTAAATTCTGGCGTGCATTTCACCATGGATAATTCATCGGCAAGGGATTTGATGTCATTTAAGAATAAATCTGCCGCTTTCCAACGAGCAAGATAGAGGACTTGTTGAGTAATTTTTGAAGTAACAAATGGGTTACCATCACGGTCACCACCCATCCAAGAAGAAATTCTGACAGGACGTAAGCCCACAGGTAAATCGTAGCCTAAGAATTCACGAGCGTGTTCATTTAGTTGACGTAAGAATTCCGGTACTCCTTGCCATAAGCTATTCTCAATCATGGCAAAGCCCCATTTTGCTTCATCGAATGGGGTAGGGCGAACAGTACGGATTTCATTGGTATGCCAAGCTTCAGCAATTAAACGAAGTAGCAAGCGTTCAATAATGCCGCGTTCTTTCGGTGTTAAATCATCGTGCTCTAATTTGCTTAAGCATTTATTGATCTCAACGTGTTTATGGACTAAAGAACGACGTGTGGTTTCGGTTGGGTGAGCCGTTAATACAAGCTCAATAAGCAAGTTTTCAACGGTTTTGTAAACCTCTTCTTTTGAGGCATTTTGTGCTTTTAAACGTTGAAATAAAGCACTTAATGAACGATTAGAAGATTGTAAATCTTTATGTTGGCGAGAGACTGTTTGGTATTGTTCAGCGATATTCGTCAGATTAAGAAAATGGCTGAATGCACGCGCAACTGGAATAATGTTTTCGTTAGAAATGGTGGAAAGGGTATCCAACAATGTTTTACGTGCTTGGCTATCGCCCGCTCGAGATTGTTTGGACAATTGGCGAACATTTTCAATCAAGGTGAGAATGTCTTCGCCTTGTGCATCATTAATGGTTTCTCCAAGAAAACGCCCTAACATATTAATATTATGGCGGAGAGTGCGATACTCATCAGTCATATGAACTCCGATAAAGAAAAAATAAAATCAAATCAGGAGAGATATAACCAAAAATATGTATCGGAATCAAATGCTATACGTCGAAAACTTGTATTAAATCAAAAAAGCTGAAAATAAGTAAAAAAAAGACCGCACTTTTTTAGATAAAATTTAAAGTGCGGTCAAAAAATTTAATGTTTATTCAAGTGTACGAACTGATTTTCGTAGTACCAATTCTGGATGGATCGCAATACGATGTTTTTCGTGGCTGTCGTTATCTTTATTGGCGATACGTTCAAATAACAGATTAACCGCTTGTGCACCTAAACGTGATTTAGATTGGTGAATCGTTGTGAGTGGCGGTGCATAGAAACGTGATGAGTGAATATTGTCATAGCCAATAATCGAAATATCATCAGGCACGCGCAAGCCTTTTTCCGTAATTGCGGAAATTGCACCTAATGCCATCACGTCATTACAGCAGAAGACAGCAGTAGGTAGGCTGTCTTGTGAAAGGATCTTGTTCATGCACTCGTAACCGTCTTCTGGCTCAAAGAAGCCTTCCATAATCCAATTTTCATGAATTGGCAGATTGGCTTCATTCATGGCTTTCACAAAACCTTCATAACGTGTTTTTGCGGTAGTTTTATCCAATTCCCCCGCAATAAGACCAATGGCTTTATGACCACAATCAATTAAGTGCTTAGTCGCAATATAACCGCCCGTAAAGCTGTTATCTTCAATGATATCGGTATCAACATTAGGGCCCCAATCCATCACCACCATTGGTACGGAAGAGAAACCTGAAAGCACATCAAGTGAATGTTGCGTATATTCAGAACACATCACCAATAAACCATCAACACGTTTTTTGGCGAGCATTTCGACGTGATTTTTAATTTTTTCAGGATCATTTTGTGTATTACACAAAAAAAGTGAATAACCTTGGCGATAACAATGATCTTCAACGGCATGAATGATTTCAGCAAAATAAGGGGATTCACTGGTGGTAACAATCATCCCAATGGACTTTGTCGTGTTGACTTTCAAACTCCGAGCAACAGCACTTGGTGAGTATTTCAAGCTTTTAATGGCTTGCATCACCGCCTCTTCAGTTTCTTTTGCTACAAAACGGGTTTTATTAATTACATGGGAAACTGTGGTGGTAGAAACACCAGCCATCTTCGCGACATCTTTAATTGTTGCCATAATTTTGCCTCTAGAGAATTTTTCCCATTATAAAGACTGTCACCAAATAGGTTAAGCAAATTATAAAAAATTTTTGAAAAAACGTACTTTATTGTTAGAATGGGCTATCTTTAACTAAATAAGTGGGAAATTAAAATGAGTGATTTTGGTTATGCAATGTTAGCTGTAGTACTTTCTTTAAGTGTTGTTGTGGGTTTAGCGACTGCAATTTTCTAATTGAAAGAAATAACATACTAATCCATTTAAAATAGACCGCGCTTTAAGCATTTAAAGTGCGGTTATTTTTTTAAGGATTTTTAAAGTCGTATTAAAAGCCATGCCATTGGCCTATTTCTTTAGTATAATTTGCAACTATTTCCGTTTGTTGTAATCAAAATACTGCAAAACCCAAAATTGAGATAATTATGAATAAATATTTGATTTCACTAGATAAAGATATTCAGCGTCGTGAGCTGTTTTTTGCTCAACCTGATACCGCTGATTTTGCTGTATTTTCAGCCATTAATACCATGCAAAAAGAATGGGAAGAATTAGCTGAAGTATTCAATCCAACGAAGTTTGAACAGCATTATGGACGCAACGTCACAAAAGGCGAAATTGGTTGTACATTAAGCCATTTATCGGTTTATCGCCAGATCGTAGAAGATCAAAATGTGACGGAAAATGACTATGCTTTGGTCTGTGAAGATGATGCGTTGTTCAATTCAAATTTATCACCAAAAACGATCGCACTTTTAACCGAAAAATGTGATGCAGATATCGTATTAATCGGGCAATCAAAAATTGCGGAATTTGATGATGTGGAATTGGAAATTAATTATCCAACCACCTTTTCATTCTTACGTCAAACAGTGGGTGATGTCACCGTGGCTTACCCATATAAAAGTTATTTTGCGGGCACGGTAGCATACTTAATTAAAAAATCAGCGGCACGTGCATTTTTAAAACAACTTGAACAAGAAAAACCGTTTTGGCTTGCTGATGATTTCTTGCTATTTGAAACCCAATTCCAGATTAATAACAATGTGGTTCGTCCGCTGGTGGCGATTGAAAATCCACAGTTAGTGAGTAATTTGGAAGCGATTCGCGGTTCAAAATCCAATAACTTAGTGAAGAAATTAATTAAATATCCGCTCAAAAAAATCTTAGCGGTGAAAAAGAATTTAGGAAAATAATGTAAAAAATGACCGCACTTTTTAACCTTTTTTATCTTTACGATCCTTGGCTGTTCCATGTCGTACGAATGTCATTCGTCGCCGGCTTGGCTGCATTGGTTGTTTTGGCGTATCAGTACATTAAAAAGCAGAAACCGCAAGGCATCATTCTGCCTTTAGACAGTCTTGCTGTTTTAGGCGGATTAATTGTTTTCAGTGTGATTCCGTTATTGCTTAATGGCACAAAAGATCTTTCTGTTATCACCATGTATGTGAAGGAATTGATTTTATTCCTCTTAGGCGTGGGACTGTATAATGCGTTTTATGCCAACGCAAACGGACAACAACGAGTCGTGCGAGATTTGCAAATTGGTGTTGTGGTGCAATTTGTAGCAGGCATCATTGGCTTGCTCGGCGCATCATTTATGATCGATTTCTTGCTTTCGACCAATGCGGTGTTACCCGCACGTTTTTATGGCTCAGAGCAGGAATATCGCTTATATAACATCACTGCAACCGCCTTTTTCCAACTGAGTTTATTCTATTTAATGCTGTTGCATTTCTTACTGGCTTACAACGCTAAACATAATACACTTCCAAGTATTTTAGTGTTTTTTATGCTATGTATCGGATTAATTTCAGGGCGTACATTCCTTCTGTTATCGGTTGTGAGCATTTTAGTGTATTTCAAATGGCGTTATGTTCCATCACTCATTGCATTTGCTATTTTGGTATTGTTATTGGCGTATTTCTTACCAGAAAATCCTTATGTGGCACATGCTTTAGAACCCTTGATTAATTTATTGCACGGTGCAGGATTTGTCAGTTCGTCAACAGATACGTTGATGAAAAACCACCTGTTCATGCCAACGCTTAAACAGTTTATTTATGGCGATGGCATGTATATGACAGGGCAGTTGGAAGTCGGCCGTTATTATGGTCATACAGATTCAGGTTTCTTACGTCAGATTCTTTATGGTGGCGTGTCTTATGCCTTAGTGTGTTTTGCCGTGACATTTTATTTTGTGCGCAAAGTCGCCTTAAATTGGTTTGATGGTAGCTGGAAATTTATCCTTTCTGCCTTTGTGATTTTGGCATTTTGTAACATCAAAGCAGACACCTTTGCTTTCCCTGGCATTATGTTCGTGATGTTGATGTTCTTATCGCTTTTTGGCACTCACGGTAAACAGCTTATTTTATTTAAACAAAAGGAGCCGAAAGATGTTTAGTATCATCGTGCCTTCTTATAATCGGAAAGAAGAAATTCCTGCGTTATTGGAAAGTTTAACCAAGCAAACCACTTATAATTTTGATGTAGTGATTGTAGATGATTGCTCGAAAGAACCCGTTGAAGTGACACAATCTTATCCATTTGCAGTTAAAGTCATTCGTAACGAAACCAATCAAGGGGCCGCAGAAAGTCGTAATATCGGGGCAAGAAATGCCGATAATGAATGGTTATTATTTCTTGATGATGACGATCGTTTTGCAAATGATAAATGTCAGAAATTAGCTGATGTGATTGCAGAGCATGCTGATGTCAACTTTGTTTATCATCCTGCAAAATGTGAAATGGTCAATGAAGGTTTTAGCTATGTGACCAACCCGATTGAGCCACAAGAGATTAGCGTAGAGCGAATTTTACTGGCGAATAAAATCGGTGGTATGCCGATGATTGGGGTGAAAAAAGATCTATTTTTAAAAATTGGTGGATTATCGACCGTACTTCGTTCACTGGAAGACTATGATTTCTTGCTGAAACTTGTGCAAGATCCAACGTTTAAAGCGTGCAAAGTAGCAGAACCATTAACTTATTGTACGTTCCATACTAAGCGTTCTAGCGTATCAACGGATACGACTAATACGCAAAAAGCGATTGATTATATCCGTGAAAATTATGTGAAAACGGCAGAGCAAGAAAAGAATTTTGCCATCAACGCACAATATATGTTGGCTTACCCACATATAATGAATTTATCCCGTAAAGCGGCTTTTTACTATTTTGAGATTTTTAAATTAACGAAAAATATTAAGCAGCTAGTCATTGCCTTTGTGGTTTTAATTTCACCTAAATTGGCAATTAATTTGAAACGGTTTATGTAGATAACTTATTAGATAGAGAAGTATGAAATTTTCAGTTTTAATGTCCTTATATATTAAGGAAAATCCACAATATTTAAGAGAATGTTTTGAAAGTTTAGTGGCTCAAACCCATCCTGCAGATGAGATCGTGTTGGTGTTTGACGGTGCGGTAACGCCAGAATTGGAAGCCGTGGTTTCTGAATTCGAAACCAAATTACCCTTAAACTTAGTGAAGTTGCCTAAAAATTTAGGTTTAGGTAAAGCGCTCAATGAAGGATTAAAACATTGTTCTCACGATTGGGTCTTCCGTATGGACACAGATGATATTTGTGTGCCTGAGCGTTTTGCGAAACAAGTGGCGTTTATTGAGCAACATCCGGATACGATTATTTTCGGTGGGCAGATTGCTGAGTTTGGCGAAAATATTCAAGACATCGTGGCATATCGTAACGTGCCGACTGATGCACAAGATATCGTTAAATTTACACAAAAACGTTGTCCGTTCAATCACATGACAGTGGCGTATCAAAAAAGTGCGGTCATTAATTGTGGTGGATATGAAGATTTACAGGAAGATTATTACCTGTGGATTAAGCTTGTAGCACAAGGTCAAAAAGTGGCCAATTTGCCGGATATTTTAGTTTATGCTCGCGTAGGCAATGGTATGGTAGGGCGCCGTCGTGGTTTAAACCAAGCCAAGGCAGAATGGCGTTTATTTAAATTGAAACATCGTTTAGGCATTCAAGGTTTATTTTCTGGCCTATTCACCTTTGCCTTGCGCTCAGGTTCTCGCTTATTACCAACCTCATTATTAAAAGCGGTTTATAACCAATTTTTACGCAAATAATGCGATATTTTGATAATTAAAAAAGGAAAAGAAATGAATTTAATCTCAACGTTAAAAATGACTGCGTTATCGACCGCACTTTTATTAGTGGGTTGTTCAAGCAGTACGACGACAACAATGTCATCAAGCAAGGTAAGTAGCAACGCTGTTTACAGCAAGCCAAGAACCTTAGATAACTTTAATGATTACGTGCAGTTCTTAAAAGGTAAAGCGGCGGCTGAAGGAGTGTCTGCTTCTGTATTGAATGCACAAAATAATATTCAATATATGCAAAAGGCGGTGGATCTAGATCGTGCTCAAGCGGGTAGAAGCAAGCGTAATTCAGATCAACCTCAATTACCTAATCCAAACGGCACAACCAATTATTTGAATAAAGTACTGACTCAAAACAAAGTGGATATTGCCGAAGAGCGTTATTGGGAAGTACAAGCACCATTACAACAAGCAAGCCAACGTTATGGTGTTCAACAGGAATACATCCTTGCCTTATGGGGGATGGAAAGTAGCTTTGGTCACTACCAAGGCAGCTATGATGTGCTTTCCGCTTTAGCTACATTAGCATTTGATGGCAGACGTGAAGCCTTATTCAGTAAAGAATTTGTGAATGCGATGAAAATGTTAGAACGTGATCATATTCAACGTCACAGAATGTTAGGTTCTTGGGCGGGCGCAATGGGGCAAACTCAATTTATGCCAAGTGCATTCTTAAATTATGCAGCAGATGGTAATAATGATGGCGTGAAGGACATTTGGACGAACCAATTTGATGCGTTTGCTTCAATTGCAAATTATCTCCACACTGTAGGTTGGGATAACAAATTGCCTTGGGGCGTTGAGGTAACATTAAATCAACCATTAGATTTATCGCTTTCAGGCATTGAGAAAAACAAAGCACGTTCACTCAGTGACTGGCAGTCTAAAGGTATCACCTTAGCGAGCTTCAGCCAACAAGAACAAGATAAATTGACCGCACTTTCGCAAGCCGATCTTTGGTTAGTTCGCCCCGATAAAGAAGTTGGGCGTGCATTCTTGGTCTCCAATAACTACCGCACAATTTTAGATTGGAACAAATCGAACTATTTTGGCGTGAGTATTGGTATGTTTGCTGATCGCATAAAGATGGCAACCGGCTTGTAGAAAATTATTTTCCTTTTATAATCCAACAAAGCTTTGTTGGATTATTTTTTATCTATAATTTAAATATTTGGAGAACACGATGCAAAAAAAATGGCTTTCTATTTTATTGTTTGCACCTTTGATGCAGAGCAATTATGCCTTAGCTGATCAAGCTAAAGGAAAAGAATTGAATTATCAAGGATTGGGCGAAGTTCTGTTTTTTGATAAATCGCTTTCTTTTAATAAAACACAAAGTTGTTCAACTTGTCACAACCCGGGTACCGCCTTTGTGGATCAACGTAAAAATTCGGCAAATCAAATGGTCTCCGAGGGGGATAATCCTCATCTTCATGGTAATCGTAATGCCAACACGGCACTTTATGCGATGTTTTCACCAGATTTTCATTTTGATGAAAAAATTCAAGATTATGTGGGTGGACAATTCTGGGATGGGCGTGCAAAAGATTTAGCCGAGCAAGCAGGTGGCCCACCAGTTAATCCTGTAGAAATGGGCATGCCAGATAAAAAATCGATTGTCGAACGTCTAAAAGCGAATGCAATTTATTACAAGGCAATTACGGATATTTATGGCGAAAGCATTTGGGCAGATACCGATAAAATCTATGCCATTATGGAAAAAGCCATTGCGGAGTTCGAAAAGCATGAATTATTTGCGCAATTCTCTTCAAAATATGATCGCGCATTAAAAAATGAAGCGGAATTGACCGCACTTGAAGCGGAAGGTAAGGCATTATTTTTCGATAAAACACGAACAAACTGCAGTAATTGCCATCAATCAAGTGACGCAAATTCAGCAAAAGAAACCTTTACGAATTATCGCTATTACAATATCGGCGTGCCAAGTAACCAAGCGTTAATTAAGTTAAATAAACTTGCGGCTGATTATGTGGACAATGGATTGTTGGATAATCCGATGGTGAAAGGCGATGAAAAGCAAAAAGGTAAATTTAAAGTGCCAACATTGCGTAACATTAGCGTCACAGCACCTTATATGCATAACGGCGTTTTCCGTGATTTAAAAACTGTTTTGCTATTTAAAGACAGTTTTAATAATCCTAATCGTAAAATCAATCCAGAAACAGGAAAAGCTTGGGATAAGCCTGAATATGCTCAAACCATTAATCCTGATGTTTTAAAAGCCAAACCACTTACAGATGAAGAGATTAATGCGTTAGAGGCATTCTTAAAAACATTAACTGACGAAGCTTACGAAGAATAATTAAACGCCTGAGTTGAATTTAGCAATCGTTTTCGGTATTATGCATACCGATAATTATTATCATTGGAATCGTTTAATTTTACTCAGGAGATTTTTCTTATGAAAAGACGTTTTTCAACTTTAGCGATTGCGAGCATTCTTGGTTTAAGTGCAGGTTTTGCCAATGCGGATCCCGTGAAAGTAAAAGATATACTTGATCGTGAAGTCACTGTAGATTTACCGGCAAAACGCGTGGTACTTGGTTTCTATTACCAAGATTATATGGCAGTCGGTGGTGACAAAGCGTTAGATAACGTTGTCGGTTTTTCTAAGAAAGTATGGTCTTCTTGGGCACCAGCAAGCTGGGAGTTATTCAGCAAAGCGGTGCCAAAATTGAATCAATTAGATGATGTAGGTGAAGTAGAAGAAGGCACGTTCTCTGTGGAAAAAGTGCTTTCATTAAAACCGGATCTTTTAGTCTTAGCTGATTGGCAGTACGAAATGCTAGGATCTGATTTAGATGCTATCAATGAAGCGGGTATTCCAATTGTTGTATTAGATTACAACGCTCAAACCTTAGATAAACACATCAAATCAACGGAAATTATTGGTCAATTGACGGGGCAGAAAGATCGTGCCGCGAAAATGGCTAAAGAATACAAGGACATTGTAGAACATATTCAAACGACGGTTAAAAATGCGAAATTAGCAAAAAAACCAAAAGTGTATGTCGAGTTCGGTCGTGGTGGCCCTGCTGAACAAGGGATAACATTCTTCTCAAGCATGTGGGGCTCTATGATTAGCCTTGTAGGCGCAGAAAACGTTGCACCTGCAGAAATCGGTAAATGGGGTACATTAGCTGCCGAAAAAGTATTAGCCGCGAAACCAGATGCGATTATTATTACAGGCCGTGAAACTGAATTGAAGAAAAATCAAGACGGTATGGTAATGGGCTTTGGTATTGAAAAAGCGGAAGCGGAACGTCGTTTAAACGCATTCAAACATCGTGCAGGTTGGGCTGAATTACCGGCAGTGAAAAATAACCGTGTTTATGCAGCATATCATGCAAACTCTCGTACGTTATCAGACAGTGCTTCTGTTCAGTTTGTAGCTAAAGCAGCGTATCCTGATCTGTTTAAAGATTTAGATCCGCAACAAACTTACTTAAACTTCTATAAAAACTACTTACCGGTTACTCCGGAAGGTACGATTTATCTTTTCCCTGAAACTAAATAAGGAAAATACTAATCAATGAAAAACAATTCTGTTGTAGCAGATATTGTGGCTAACCAGCGTAAGCTTGAACGCAAACGCTGGTTTGTTATTTTATCTTTTCTTGTGATTGGCGTGGTCAGTCTTATTCTCGATGTGATGACTGGCCCTGCGATGTTATCGGTATCGGAAGTTGTGAATTCGTTATTCGATATCGGTGAAGTCGATAAAATGACAGACAATATTGTGCATAATTTACGTTTACCGATGGCATTGATGGCGCTTGTAGTTGGGGCTACATTGGCTGTAGGTGGGGCAGAAATCCAAACCTTATTAAATAACCCTATGGCGAGTCCTTATACATTAGGTCTCGCGGCTGCGGCAGGTTTTGGTGCTTCTATTGTGATTGCTTTCGGAAGCTTTGGTTTACCGGTACAAGTTGCCGTGCCAATTGGTGCATTTGTCATGACCATGCTCGCATCTGGGATTCTTTTCTTGTTTGCGTCTAAACGTCGATTTAGTTCTGAAATGCTCGTACTGGTAGGGATTGCATTGCTCTTTATTTTCCAATCCTTACTTTCATTGGTGCAATTTATTTCAGCGCCGGAAGTCTCGCAACAAATTCTTTTCTGGCTATTTGGTAGCTTAAATAAAGCCACATGGCAAAGCTTAGTCATCATTACTGTTGTGACGACAATATGCGTAGCATTACTTTCAAAAGAGCTTTGGAAATTGACCGCACTTCGTTTAGGTGAAGATCGTGCGGCGAGTCTTGGGATCAATTTGCAAGTATTACGTATCAAGGTATTAGTTCTTGTCGCAATGATGACGGCGACGGCAATTAGTTTTGTGGGCGTGATTGGCTTTATCGGCTTAGTTGCACCACATGTTGCTCGAATGTTACTTGGTGAAGATCAACGTTTCTTCTTACCGGGCGCAATGTTAGTCGGTGCAGCATTTTTATCCCTTTCTTCTGTATTGTCCAAAGTTATTATCCCTGGCGCATTGTTCCCCGTGGGGATTGTTACCTCTTTTATTGGGGTGCCTTTCTTCTTTTGGATTATTTTGAATAACAAGAGGGGGCAATAATGTTAGAATTAAAGAATCTTACGGTAAAACGAGGTGATCTCACCGTTGCAGATCACATTAATGTCCGTTTTGAAGAAGGCAAAGTGTATACGGTACTCGGGCCAAACGGCACAGGAAAATCCTCCATGCTGAAAACCATTTTTGGTGAATTACCACATGAAGGAATGATTACCTATCAAGGCAAACAGCTAGAACGGACGAAGTTAGCAGATTGGCGTAAACCAATTGGCTATATGCCTCAAGATAGCCGAGTAGATGCGAGCTTGACCGCACTTGAAGTTGTCCTTTTGGGACGAATGGATAGTCTAACGATGCGAGTGAGCGATGAACTTCTTACTGAAGCAGCAAGTATTATGGCACAATTAGGCATTGGTCATTTAGCCCATCGTGATATTCTGAATCTCAGTGGCGGACAGCGTCAAATGGTGATGTTTGCCCAGGTTTTATTACGTGAGCCACAAATTTTAATGTTGGACGAGCCGGTGAGTGCGTTAGATATGCATCATCAGCTTAATCTATTAGAAGAAGTTTACACCTATACGAAACAGAAAAATCTGATTACTATAATGGTATTACATGATTTAAGCCTTGCTGCTCAATTTTCAGATGAGTTGATTTTACTTGGTGAAGGTAAAGTGCAAGGCGTGGGTGATGCTCATCATGTTTTACAAGTCGAAACCATTAATCGTTTATATCGTGTAAACGTTGAATTATTACAATGTAGCGCAGGTTTACCAGTGGTTCGTCCACAGCGTAAATCAGCACATTCTTAAGAAGGAAATGAAAATGAAGAAAATCGCACTTGCAGCATTATTAGGTTTAAGCTTTGCTGCTCAAGCCGCTCATCATGACATCAAAATGTTGAATTCAAGCAGTGAAGGCTCAATGGTTTTTGAACCAGGTTATTTAAAAGTACAACCAGGTGATACCGTGACATTCCGTCCAGAAAATAAAAGTCACTTTGTGCACAGCAAAGCAATTCCTGAAGGTGCTCAAAAATTCCAATCTGAAGAAGATCAGGAACTCACGATTACTTTAGATAAAGAGGGTGTTTATGTTTATACCTGCCCAGTACACCGTTCAATGAATATGAATGGTGTGATTCAAGTGGGTGATAATCTACCAAACAAAGAACAAGCAGAGAAAGTGGTGAAAGATCTTGAGAAGAAATCCATGACGAATAAAGGTCGTCTTGAAAAATATTTTGCTCAAGTAAAATAATTATTGAAATCGATGCGCCAGTTTGATGATTGGCGCATCTTCTTTATGCTTCAAACCTGTTATTATTTACTATGCTTACAATTACCACTTGCAAAACGTATCCTTCAGCGCCTCAAAATCTTATTCCGGTACAAACACAACTGTCTAATCAAGGTATTCCTACTCAATTTTTACCTTGGCAAGAAACATTACGGAGTCAGTTTATTCTGCCTTTAGCGGCATGGGATTACGCAAATTTCTACAATGAATTTATTCAATGGATTAAACAGCATAAGAATGCGTTCATCAATCCTGCGGAATTAATGTTATGGAATAGTCATAAAGGCTATCTATGTGATTTGCAGAATTGGGGCATCAATGTCATTCCTACTCTTATTTGCTCAACAAAAACATCTGAGATTTTGACCGCCCTTGAAAGCCAAGATTGGCCTGAATTTGTCATTAAACCTGCTGTAGGGCAGAGCGGTAATTTAGTGACAAAACTCAAACAAGGTGAAGCATTACCTGATCTTTCTGCGTATGGTGAGCAAGTTGTGTTGCAACCGTTTATTCCTGAAGTGGCGACAAATGGTGAAACTAGTTTGATTTTTTTCAATGGTGTATTTAGTCATGCTATTCGCCGACAGCCACCTCAAAATGAATGGCGAGCGAATTCACAATATAAAGTTGAAATTATCCCTGTTGAGGTTGATGATTATATTATTGAAACAGCTCGCCATGTTTTACATAAATTGCCTGAAATGCCTGTTTATGCACGCGTAGATGGAACGATTATTGACAATACATTTTTATTGAATGAATTAGAGTTGATTGAGCCTGCGTTATATTTAGATCGTTGGGAAGGGGCAACAGAACGATTTGTTGATGTGTTGAAAAACAGAATACTAAAATAAGAGAATAAAAAAACCTTACTTGTTACAGTAAGGTTTTTTCATCTTCAACGCTTAATTATTTTGCAGCTGGAGCAGCTGGTGCTGCAGGTGCAAATTTTTGTGCTAAATCAGCACCGTCTTTTTGTAATTTAGCTACTGCAGCTTGTAGTTTTTCAACTTTAGCTTGGTAAGCTTTAGTTTGTTCTTCAGTTGGTGCTTTAGTTGCTAAGTTTAATTGATCAACTAATAATTCACTTGATAATGCAAGTACTTCTTTATTTTGATCTTTGATGTTTTTCACTGAAGGTGAAGCAACTTCTAATTTATCTAAGCTTGCAATAGTATCTTCAACAGTTTTGTTGAAAGTTTTGATTGCTTCTTCAATTTTCTTCTCATCTTTTGCTTGAACCGCAGCAGTTAAATCAGATTGAAGTTTTTGTTGTGCAGCCATTTGAGCTTGAGCTTGGCTTGCATTCCATTCAAGTAATTTGTTGTAGTCAGCTTGTTCTTGAGCTGGTGTAGCTTCAACTGGTTTAGCCGCTTCTTGTTTAGCTTCTGGCGCAGGCTGAGTTGTTTCAGGTTTTGCTGGAGCTGATTTATCAGCTGGTTTATCACAAGCAGTTAAGAATAATGCAAATAATGCAGTTGCACTGATTTTAGTAAATTTGTTCATAAACAATCCTTTATTGATATATAAAAAATTTCTTAGCTTATAAAGACTAAGCCCTTTCTAAGACCTTACATTCTAAAATTAGTTTAAAAAAATTTCAAAAACTATTTTAGTGTTTGGATATATTCACTTAAATTATGAATATCTTGCTCACTTAAACGTTGTTTTGCAGGGCTTCCTGCACCAGTAATATTTCCTGCTTTTCGTTCTGAAAGTGCGGTTGAAATTTCTTCTGGTTTTAGTTGATTAATAATTTTTGACTCACCCATTGCTGGTTTTTCGCCTTGTTTCCCATGACAAGTTGCACAAGAGCGTTTATATACCTTTTCAGCTTTCACTAAGTCAGCTTCGGCAGAAAGGGCGGGGGGTGTAAATAAAAAGCCTAAAATGGGTAAAAGTGTAGAGAGTAAGTAAATTCGTTTTTGCATTTTGGCTAGCCTTTAAATAATTTATCTAAATCTGCCGCGGGAATTGCCCCTTCATATTTAGCCTGAATATTGCCTTCAGGTGTGATCACAAAGCTTGTTGGCGTGCCAATAAGCTGATAGCGTTCTGCTGTGATTTTTAATTGGTCTTTGATAACCGGCAACGTAAGCTGACGTTTAGCAACCACAGCTTTAGTATCCACTTTATCACCATCTACGTTAATAGCGATAAGCTGAACTTTATTTGGATTAGCTTCAGCTAATTTTTCAAATTCTTTTAATTCAGCGACACATCGACCACAGGTTTCAGACCAGAATGTCAGTAAGCGAGTGCCTTTCCAATCATCAAGTTTCACTTCTTTACCTTGTAAATCATAGGCTGCAATATCTGGTGCTTTTTGACCAATTGCAGCAACTTCGTCTTTACAAGAAACACTGCCGAAAATGACCGCACTTATCGCGAGTAGTTTTACGAATTTATTTTTCATGAATGTCCTCTTTTACAAATTTTCCGTGATGGAGATAAATAACACGATCGGTTAACTCACCCAATTCAGGATTGTGTGTAACCATAACGATGGTTCTACCTTGGCGATTTAATTCTTGTAGTAAATCCAGTACAAGCTCTTCATTTTTTTCGTCGAGGTTACCCGTAGGCTCATCGGCAAAAATGACTGGAGGCTGGTTCACCAACGCGCGAGCAATACATACCCGTTGTTGTTCACCTCCAGAAAGTTGGCTTGGACGGTGATCAATACGATGACCTAGTCCCACTTGTTCGAGCACCGCTTTAGCTGCCGCTTCATCAATCACACTGTGATAGTGCTGTGCGAGCATCACATTTTCAAGTGCGGTCAAATAAGGGATCAAATGGAATTGTTGGAAGACTAGACCAATTTTTTCCGCTCGGAAACGTTGACGACCCACTTCATCCAGTTGTGCCGCATCGACGCCGTCTAAAATCACTTTACCTTCACTGGCCGTATCTAAACCGGTCAGAATATTCATGAGCGTGGTTTTACCCGAACCCGATGCCCCCATGATTGCAATAAACTCACCTTGGCGAATTTGAATATTAATATCTTCTAAAGCAGTGACTTGCCCGAATCGTTTATATAAATGTTGCGTTTCAATCACAAATTCACTCATTTTATTCCCCTTTTAACACATTTGCGGTTTGGATATTTAAAGCGCGTTTGGTTGGTACAATCACCGCAATAAAGGCAACCAATAACGATAAGACGATAGTAATTGGAATAACCGGCAGACGCATATCAATATAAGATTTGAATACGGTTAATCCTAGTAATTGTGCCAAGATATAGCCGAGAATCAGTCCCGCGACAATTGCACAAAGTGCAATGATGAGAATCTCGGTACTAATTTGCTTAATGATGTCACTCTGTTTCGCCCCCAAGGCTTTTTGCAGTGCAAATTCTTTTGCTCGCTCACCAACAATCGCAATTAATGTGGTATTAACACAAAGGGTGGCGAGAATCAAAATGACCAAGGAAATTAACCCCATCAATCCTTTGATTTTATCTAAAATCTGCCCTTCTGAAGCGGAGACTTTTCGAATTGGTCGAGCCGTTAAATCCGGTTGATGTTGCATGATGTCCTGCGCAAATTGTGCAACATCACCTTGTTCATTTTTCACATTGAGCAAGGCGTTGTTTGCCAATCCTTCTTTATCTAACCAACTTTGTGCAAATTCTAAGCTGACGATTAACATGTTATCTGTGGCATCGCCTGCTTCAACAATCGCTTTAATGGTGAATTCATGTTTTTCGACAGCATTTTTAGACAGAGTTAATTTACTTCCAACGTTTAAATTGAGTCGTTCAGCTAAGGTTTTCCCAATCATGGCATTGCGATCATCAAAATTCACATTAATAGCTGAGCCGGTAATTTGCCAATAAGGTGCCAGAACACGCATATCTTCAAACCACACGCCCATAATGACGATTTTTTCTAAATCAGTTCGCGCAACGCCATATAAATAAGGGCTGGCTGCTGTGATGAAATTATCCTGTGCATGATGAAGAATTTGCTTTAATTGGCGTTCTTTCATCAAACCACCATTGGCCGCACCAATGTAAAAGTTAGCCCCAAAAGTACGGAGCTCTTGGCTCATTTTGGTATTAATATCGAAATAGACCGCAGCCATTGCTGTCACAATAGACGCACCGACAGTCAACGCAGAAAAGATAATAAATACCCGTTGTAAACGTAGGCGTAATGCTTGGAAGATTAAACGCCAAAACATACTTTTATTGGCGGCCATACAGCACCTCCACAGGGTAAAGTTTGGCAATACGGTGGGCTGGGAACCAAGTGCCCACCACAGCAATTAAAATAGACAGCATCAATACGCAAGGGATGACAATCCAAGCGAAACTCAGTGGTACGCCAAATAGCACTGAACCAATAAATCTTGCTAAGCCCCATCCAGCAATACAACCAAGCGATCCACCAATTAAGGCACTGATAATGGCTTCGCAATAAAATAATAAGGCGATTTGCCATTGGTACGCCCCTAAGGCTTTCATCAAACCAATTTCTTTTGAACGCTCAATGATCCCTGTACTCATTAATGAGGCAATCCCCATGGCTGCTGCGATTAAAGCGGCGAGAGTAACGACTGCCAACAATAACTGGATTTTACCAATGACGACGCCTTCTGACGCTGCAACTTGCCAAATAGGACGAACAATGGCACCAGAAATAGCTTCTTCTAATTGATGGGAAATAGAAGAAACATAAGCGGTACAATACCAACGATCGTACTCTTCAGCATCTAATGCATCGGTATTGGCACGCGCTTTACGAGAAAGGTCATTTTCAGGTACGGTAAGCGCAGAGACTCTGACAGATTGAATTTTCCCTTCTAAGCCCAGTAATTTTTGCACAGCATTGAGTGGCATAACTAATTGATTATCTTCAGCGCCTCCTGTGGATAAAATACCGGTAATTTCAACCGCACTTTGATTATTAAGTTCATCATTTTGATAGTGAAGCTTGATTTTATCGCCTTGCTTTAGGCCAGTTCGTTGTGCTAATTGTTCACCAATGAGTGCAGGAATAAATTCACCTTCAGGCGTTTCAAGATCGTTTACCCATTCCCCTTGAACATGCCAATAAGGGCTAATAATTTTTTGGCCAGTATGGAAATCGTCTTCATCCGGTACAGGAATGTTGTGATCGAAAAATGTACCAAGCACATTAATTTGTTCAAGTGCGGTCGATTTTTCATGCGTTTTATCAGAAAGAATTTCTGCTTTCACATCTGCACTTAACAATGGCGCAAATCCCACAATGTTATTTCGCCAGAAAATATCTTTAATGTTAGGCAGTTCTTTTTCATCGAGGAAATCTTGGCTACTTAAATCAGTGTTGTGACTGAGCTCATCAGGTAAGGCTGCATTACTCGCAGGTTCGACTAAAATATTGGCTCCGTAAGATTTTAGCTCTTTTGCCATTTTGTCGCCGATATCAATAGAAACAGCCAATAGCGCAGAGACTAATCCCGCAGCCAAGAAAATAGTCACCACTGCTAAAAACTTACGTTTTATGCTAAAACGCCAAGATTGGAATAACATTCTTGCTAGCATTATTCCCCCTTACCTAAATATTTTTCAGGGTTATCACGGAATAAATCGAGATTTTTCTCGCTTTCAAAGAAGTAAGTTTTACCTTCATAATTGTATTTATGCTCAGTTTTGGTATTTTTCATTTGGGTGCCACTAATCGGATCTTTTACATCGATTTCAACAATGGTGCTAAATAAATTTAACCCTTCTTCTAAGCTGGTTCGATTAATGAGAATTTCAGTCTCAGTTTGTTGCCAATCTTCAATCGGCACAGGATTACAGCCACCCGGTTTACCAATAGATGGAATAAACATATGTACGCCGCAGCCCACACAAACGACTTGGTTACCTTCCATGACATAGCCTTGGTCACCACAAAGCAAGCAGGCATCAAATACCGCGGCTAGGCTCAATTTATCCGGTTGACGATTAATGACAAAGAAACGCACAGCTTTACCATCATCAGCAATCCAGACAAAACGGTGTAATTTGCCGTCTTTTACTTGCTCAATTGGAATATGAACTTGTTGCTTTTCATCTAAGGTAACAGGGATTGCTTCTGAAAGTTGAGGAGGACGAGAAGCAATTTGCTCCCAATAAAGTTGCGTAATAAAAGTAATCGCTAAGGCTAAATACCCCCAACCGAGTAGGTGAGAGGACGTACGTAATGAGGCTAATTTTTGGCGTTTTTCAATTGGTTCTTGTGTTGCATTAACTTGTTGCTTGCGTGATAAATGAATTTTGCCGTAAAAGATGGCAAGTACAACTAAGAGCAATGCTGCACAGATGTAATTTAACCAGCGAGTAATTTCGCCTGATTTCGCAACAAAACTTAAACGAGGCTTGGTAAGCTCAAGCACCTGAAGTTTCATTAAAATTAATAAGAGTTCACCAATAAGTGGCACAAGCAAGCAAACTAAGAGAAGGCTAATTGCACCTTTTAAAAGTGCGGTTGATTTTTGTTGTGTTTTTACCGCTTGTTTTAGAAGTAAATAGATCCAGCCTTGTAAGCATAAACAAAAAACAAAGGCAAAAATGACCGCACTTATATGTAAGATCGAATCGGTATTGATAACATCAGTAGAAACAAGGGCAGTAATATTAGGATCTTTTGCCCAGAAGCTTCCAGCGATGAGCATTAATACTGTTTGCCAAAAGGCAGGTAAGCGACCTTTGCCGAAAATTAAACATAAGGCAAAGATAATCAATAGCGCCAATATCACTGCATTGACGATTAAATTGGTTATTTGTCCCACAGGTAAACTAAGGCGCAGTAGGATACCGGCAATAAAACCGAATAGGCTAAGCCAAATTATTTTTTTTGCACTTACAGAGGATTGTTTACTGTGATAAACACCGAGCAATAATGAAAAAGGTAAAAGTGCTTGAAGCAGGAAAGTAAAAAAATAATTCATAGTTTGACCATTTAATAGGATAAAACAGACGATATTTTAAGGTTAAATGAAATGCTATTGCCTTCCCCTGACAAACAAGGGAAGGCAAGTCGGTAAAATCAATATTTACCTGAGATTATTTGATGCCAGTGAATTTGAATTCATAGCTTACATCAAATGGTTTCCACCAACGACCTACACCCGTTTCAGAGTCGGTATGACGGTGCATACCTGCTTTTGAAGGAGGGTCGATGTGGTAAGTTAATTTATAGTTACCCACGCCCATCATTTTCACGTTTGCACCGTAGTGAGGACCGTCACCTGCTACCATTGGCATGAAGGTACCTTCTTGTTTTTCACCAGTATCGGTATTCACTAAAGTATAGTTAATGGTTAAGTAAGGCATCCATTCACCATCACCAAAGCCATTTTTGTTACCTTTTACTGCGTGGATATCCGCTTCTAAGTGAATATCTGATTTCGCAGCAGGTAAACCCATGCCACGAGGTTCCATATCGATTGGTTTGAGATAAACCGCTGCAATTTCCATTTCATTCATGGTTACCGCTTCGCCGATTGGATACTCTTGGAATGCGTTTGCAGTAGACGCGGTAAAAATACCCGCAAATAATGCTGTTGCTAAAAGTGCTTTTTTCATTGTTTTTCTCCTAAAGGATTGTTGGGTATTACGCGGCTTTTTTGCTTTGATATTTCATAATAAACAGAGCAAATACGGCTGCGATGAGTAAGATTGCTTGTGGGATTAGGGTTTCCATATAAGGATAAATACCTAACCACGAAATTTCAGGCACACCGCTAATCAGCGTTGGCTCGAAAAGTTTGCCTTCAATGAGTTCTAAAACAGATTTACCGGCGAATACAAAGGCCATTAAATACATGAAAGAACCCGTGAACATAAAGAATGGTTTAAGCGGTAATTTCACCACGGTATAACGCATCACGAAGTAGCATATGGTAAGAATAATTACACCGACAATGATACCTGCGAAAAGGTAAATAAAACTGACCGCACTTTTCGCATCACCCACGAGGGCATAGTAGAACAATACGGTTTCCGCCCCTTCACGATATACGGCTAAGAAGCTGGTAAGCCATAAGCCGATGAGTGAGCCAGTAGTGAGGGCAGTTGAGAGTTTACCTTCTAAATAACGCTTCCAGTTTTGAGCTTCGACTTTAGACAATAACCAGTAACTCATCATAAAGAGCATGATTACGGCAAAAATCATCGTAAAGCCTTCGAGCAATTCGCGGTTTTGACCTGAATTTTCAAAGATAAGTTGGAAGATAAATGCGGTAATCACACTGGCAATTAATGCCACATAAACAGACTGACGGATAACCGGCAATTTATCTTGGTGGTTATTTTTAATTAAGTAAGTCACGATAGCCGCAACAATTAACAAGGCTTCCAAACCTTCACGAAGGATGATTAAAAGGCTATATAAGAACATAGACCAATCGCTTTGTTCTCCGCCCTGTAACATTTCAACTGCTTTAGTTAGATTCTGTTCTAAACCATCAGCTTGTGCTTGTAACTTATCACCTTGTTCAGCTTTCATTAAACTCACTAAACGAGTAAAGTAGCCTTCAAGTTCCGCTTTAAAATTGCTATCACGAGAGCCAATTTTGTTCTCCATGCCACTGCTTTCAAACACATCAAAATAGGTGTCTTGTACAGAAAGAATTGCTTTTTTGCTTTCGCCTTGTTGATAAAGCGCAATAGCTTGTTGAATACGTTGGTTGATCTCTTGTTTAATCTTATTCCAATCTTGCTCTTGTTGATTATCTGTTGCTTGCTGCGTTGCATTGGATTGAACATTTTGTTCTTCACGTGTCGTTGGCAGGTTAGGCAAGTTTTCTTCAATATCTTGTAACAATTGCGTACTTTGATAACCAATCTCTGTGATTTGATCGGCTTGTTCACTTAAACGGATGATGTTGTAAAACTGTTGATTAATCGCCGCTGAAGTTTCTGCAGAGCGATTTTGGCGAATGGACATTTCCATTTCTGAATTTTTATAGCCATCGTATTGCGCTTGTTGGAACAATTTTTTCGCGTTAGCGAGATCACCATTTTGATACGCTTCGAGCCCTTGAGCGAGCAAATCATCAATGGTTTTAAAACTTTGTTGCCAATAAGGGGCGATCTCTTGATTATCATAAACACCATGTTGACCATCGGCATTGAGCTGATGACCTTCAATCAATGATGG
This sequence comes from uncultured Haemophilus sp., assembly GCA_905205995.1. Classification (GTDB taxonomy): domain Bacteria; phylum Pseudomonadota; class Gammaproteobacteria; order Enterobacterales; family Pasteurellaceae; genus Haemophilus_D. The sequence continues at coordinate 41,109 of CAJLFU010000014.1, forward strand.
CAACACTTCTTGTAATTCTTTTTTGAGCTGATCGATTTTAGCTTGAATCTCTTGTTGTGAACTGCCTTCACCGATCATTTTACGGATCTCGCCAAACGTGGCTTCCATTTGGTAACTTTTCTGTGCCGAGAAATTGATACGAATCGGACCTTCTAGATTTTCAAACACTTCAAAATAAGCCATTTGCACTTCAGTGCGCGCATCATCCGTATTACCTTGCTGGACAAGTTGAGCGGTTTTGTCTAAGCGCGACGTAATATCATTAACCCACTGTTGGTAGTTGTCTTGCGCAAAGAGTGAAGAAGAGAAGGCGAGTGAAAAAATTAAAAAGAAAAATCGAATAGAACGGAATAGCATCGTCTATTTACCTCATTACCTAAAATGAAATTAATTCCTATTTATAATTATCTTTTGATATCAGTGAAATGACAATAAATAATTTTAATTTTTGTGATGGAGATCAAAAAATTCACAAGAGTCGGAAATGTCTAGAGGGTGATTGTATGCTTAAAAGAATAAAGCGCCTTTCTTAGGCGCTTTATGGAGATATAAAAGTGCGGTCAAAAATAAGCGAGTTTATTGAGCAGGTGCCGCTTCTTCAACTGGCGCTTTATTATCTAACACATCCCATACACTTTCTTGTTTTGCTGATTCAGGTTGCTCAGGCTGTGGCGATTGTGTAGTCTGCGCCGCTGTAGCTGTTGCCGTACTCGTCGTTGATGCAGAAGCGCAGAAATTTTGATCTTTATTTATCCACACAGGGATTGTCCGACTGCTACCACAACTCCAACTGCCGTAAGCATTGATTCCAACCCATTTAATGGTAGAAGGTTGACCGAGTTTCAGTTTTTCAATGGCAACACGGTTTAAATAATCTTTATAGATTTGTAGTGCACCTGAGGCACCCGTTAATTTGGTTTCACCGTTATCATCACGACCTAGCCAAATGGTGCTAACATTTTTACCATCAATCCCTACAAACCACGTATCACGGGCATCGTTGGTCGTGCCTGTTTTACCTGCAAGACGAAGATCCGCATAATCATTTTGTAAGCTACGCGCAGTACCACGTTCTACGGTTTGTTGCATCGCATACAAGGTTTGATAAGCTGCTTCTCTCGGCACCACTTGATCTGGCACCGTATTGTGTTCGTAAATGATATTACCTTGACGATCGGCAATGCTTTGAATGGTACTTAACTCAATTTTGCCACCTTGATTTGCAATGGTTTGGTAGAGTTTGGTCACATCATAAGGTGAAATACTGTAAGAACCGAGCAAGGTTGCAGGCACTTTTGGAATCGCTACATTATCCCAGCCCATGGCTTTTTGTGTATCGATCACTTTGCTTAAACCAACTTTCATCCCAATATTTACCGTTGGAATATTCAGCGAGCGAGCAAGGGCATCCATCAACATAACCGAACCGCTGTATTTACGATCGTAGTTACGAGGTTGCCAAGGTTGGCTACCTTTAACAGAAATCGTGATTGGCTGGTTTTGAATTGGCGTATTTAAACGAAATTGTTCCGGATTCATCAGTGCGGTCAAATAAATGGATGGTTTTACCAAAGAACCAATTTGACGTTTTGACATTAAGGCTCGGTTAAATCCGGCATATTCTGTTTGTAATCCACCGACAACAGCACGTATTTCACCCAAGTGATAATCTGCCACAATCATTGCGCCTTCTAAATGTGGATTTTTAGTTTGTATTTGTAATTGATTAACCGTATTCACCACAGCATTTTCAGCTTGTGCCTGTTGTTTTAAATCCATGGTGGAGAAAATTCTCGCACCAAGTAGTGCAGACGTTTTGTTTTCCCCTAATTGACGGCGAAGATCCGCTTGTAAGGTTTGGATGAAAGCAGGGTATTTACGTGAAATTTGTCCTTTTGCTTGTACACCTAATGGACGTTTACTCAACATCTCATAAAGCTCATCCCCAATCATTTGGTGATCAAGCATCAGTTTTAACACCACATTTCGGCGATCGAGTGCATATTGTGGATTTCGCCATGGATTATAAAGGGATGGGCCTTTAACCATGCCAACTAAAAGGGCAATTTGATCAAGGCTAATTTCACGGATGGAGCGGCCAAAATAGAATTGACTCGCCAACGCAAAACCGTGAATTTGGATATCCCCATTTTGACCAAGGTAAATCTCGTTCAGATAGGTTTCTAAGATACGGTTTTTATCATATCGCCAATCTAACACCAATGACATTAAGGCTTCATTGGCTTTACGTGTCAGAGAACGTTCGCTGGATAAAAATAGGTTTTTAACTAATTGCTGAGTGAGCGTACTGCCGCCTTGAACCGTTTGACCTGCTTTAATATTGGCAATCATTGCTCGCACAATACCCACTGGATTAATCCCGTTATGCTCATAAAAACGGCGATCCTCTGTGAGTAATAAGGCATCGATGAGTAAACGAGGGTATTGTTGTAACGGAATTGCTAAACGATCTTCATTATCTGATTCCAACATTGCAATTAATTTAGGCGCAAGACGGAATTCATCAACCGCTTTTACGTTGACCAAGTCTTCAATACGAGAAAGTTTGTTATTCGTAAAACGTAAACGTAATACACGTTGTGGTTCAGGCTTATCGGGATAAGGGAATGCGCGACGAAGTAACACGATGGTATCCTCTTCGAGCTTAAAGTCGCCCGGTGCTGCTATCATAGTCGTTTGGCGGTATTCGTTATCGAGTAAGATTTGAATCACTTCGTCAAAAGAAAGGTTATCAGACAGTTTTACGCTTTCTAAACGGCTATACACTTCTGCCGGTAAACGCCAAATTTGACCATCCATTTTTGAGCGAATTTGCCAGTCTAAATAGCCACCATAAAATACGGCAAGCGTCCCTAAAGTAAAGGCTGCTTTAGCTAAAAAAATTTTACAAGAACGGTGCTTATCTGGCATTTGTGTTTCTTGTTGTTCAGGTGAGGTGTTTTCCGTTTCCGACATAATAGTTAGCTTCAGAGAATGAGGTTAAGCAATAAATTCAAAATAGGCATTAAGAAAGTGGATGAAGTCTGTTGTACCGCAGAAGGCGATACTTTCTTCATCATAATAATGGAAGTCGTCTTCTAAAATTTCATCTGTTTCAATCGCAAGGTTATTGGCGCGAATCATCACTTCATCGGTATTGATAAAAAGCGTGTATTCGGAACCAATCAGCGTGACTTCATCATTATTTTTAATCTGCTCACAGGCAGAAAGTGCGGTCAAAAACGCTTGAGGATTTGACCGCACTTCTGAATTAAACCAATTGGCTAGCGCAATGTGTTCCATTGAACATTTGGCGTGCACATTGCCTAGATAATGGGTAAATTGAAAATCCATATTAGATGCTGAATGACGACCCGCAGCCACAGGTGCTGGTTGCATTTGGATTGTTCACCACAAAACGAGAACCTTCCAATCCTTCAGTGTAATCAACGGTGCCGCCAATTAAGTATTGTAAACTCATTGGGTCAATCACCAATTGCACACCAGCTTTTTCAATGGTTAGGTCGCCTTCATTGACTTTATCATCAAAGGTAAAACCATATTGGAAACCACTGCAGCCACCACCAGTGATGTACACGCGTAATTTTAATTCGTTGTTTTCTTCTTCGCTAATTAAACTTTTTACTTTATTGGCTGCCGCATCAGTAAAAGTTAGCGGCACGGCCATATCTAAATCTGACATATACTATATTCCCACTTTCCTAAAATAATCTGCGTATTATCCAATAACCTGTTAATTCATTCAAGATTTTTCACGGAATTAGTGCTATTATGCGCGGATAAATCTTAATTAAATAAGGAGAAATAATGGGCATTCCATTAAGAACGGAAGAAGAACTTGTTAAGTTACGTGAAGCTTGTAAATTAGCATCTGATGTTTTGGTTATGATCGAACCTTATGTAAAAGAAGGGGTTACCACAGGTGAATTGGATCGCATTTGTCACGATTACATGGTGAACGTACAAAAAGTGATTCCTGCCTGTTTAAATTATCATGGTTTCCCGAAAGCAACCTGTATTTCTATAAATGAAGTGGTTTGCCATGGTATTCCAAGCGACGATAAAAAATTAAAACAGGGCGATATTGTCAATATTGATGTGACCGTGATTAAAGACGGTTATTTCGGAGACAACTCTAAGATGTATATCGTGGGTGAAACCAATATTCGTAGCCAAAAATTGGTTGAAGCTGCACAAGAAGCACTTTATGTTGGATTGCGTACTGTTAAGCCAGGTATTCGTTTAAATGAAATTGGTAAAGCGGTACAAAAATATACGGAAAGCCAAGGGTTTAGCGTAGTGCGTGAATACTGCGGCCACGGCGTGGGAACTGAATTCCACTGCGAACCGCAAGTATTACACTATTATGCTGATGATGGCGGTGTGATTTTAAAACCAGGTATGGTATTCACCATTGAGCCAATGATTAATGCGGGTAAAAAAGAAGTGCGCATTATGGGCGATGGTTGGACAGTAAAAACTAAAGACCGTAGCCATTCAGCGCAATATGAACACCAAATTGTCGTGACAGAAACTGGTTGTGAAGTGATGACAATCCGTGATGAAGAAATTGCGGAAGGTCGAATTCAACGTATGATGGTCAATATTTAAAGCATTAAAAGGAAATTTGATTTATGATGAGATTTAGAACTTTCCTTCTGATCAGTTTAGTTATCGTATTTTTTGCATGCCTTCCCCTTATTATTTTTGAGGTGATAGGAGAAGGAGAGACTGTAATAGCTTTAGCGTGGATTGGCTTATTCATTACACTACCAATTGGTGCAGTTGTACTAGGTGTCTTTTGGATCTGTTCAGTGTTTCATTGGGTATTTGACAAAGATTAATTCCTATCATGGTTATTGAAAGCTCATTTTTATGGGCTTTTTATTTAATTAAGAGAACACTATGCTTTTTCCTTATCATTTCGATTCTCCACTCACGCCAAGTGCGGTCAAAATTCAGCGTGAAAATTTGAAGGAATTTGAACGTCAGCATTTTGCTGATTATTCCGTTTTTGAGCTGATTGCTAACCGTACACAATTTTGTGATGATTTGTTAAAACAGCTTTGGCAGCAATTTGAATTAGATAAAGCTCATCTTACCTTAATTGCAGTAGGCGGTTATGGCAGACAAGAAATCTTTCCTTTATCTGATTTGGATGTTCTTATTCTTTCAAAAGAAGTAAGAGGCATTGAAACGGAAGAAAAAATTGCTCAGTTTGTGCAGTTCTTGTGGGATTGTGGATTCGACGTAGGGCATAGTGTTCGTTCTTTGGAAGAATGTGAAAAGGAAGGTAAACAAGACATTACTATTGCCACCAATTTGCTTGAGTCTCGTTATTTATCGGGAGACGTATCCCTTTTCAATGCTTTAGAGGAAATACTGAAAAAGCCAGATTTTTGGGCGGTAAAACCATTCTTTGATGCTAAAGTTCAAGAGCAAATTGAACGTTATCATCGTTACCACAACACCAGTTATAATTTAGAACCCGATTTAAAATACAGTCCAGGTGGTTTGCGAGATCTTCACCTTTTATATTGGATCGCATTACGTCATACCGGAGAAATGACCCTTGATGGCATTTTGGAAAGCGGTTTTATTTACCCATCAGAACACCAACAATTGTTAGAGAGCCAAGAATTTTTATTCAAAGTGCGGTTCGCTTTACATTTGATTTTAAAACGTTATGACAACCGCCTGCTGTTTGATCGTCAAATTAAAGTGAGCGAGATGCTTGGTTTTGAAGGCGAGGGAAACCGTGGTGTCGAAAAAATGATGAAACGTTTTTTCCAAGCTTTACGTACGATTTCTCGTTTGACCGATATCCTGATTAAGCATTATAAAGAGCATTTTTTATCTTCAAACGGAGAGGAATCAGTTCACCATTTGGATGACGATTTTGAAATAGTGAATCAAAGTTTGTGTTTACGTAAGGAAGACGTATTTTTACGTTCGCCGGATCGTATTTTGGATCTTTTTTTCTACCTTACACAGCATGAACAAGCCGAAATTCATTCCTCAACATTACGCCAACTTCAGATTGCGTTGGAAAGTTTGATGCAGAAATTATGTGATATTCCTGAAGCAAGAGAAAAATTTATTCGGTTATTTAATCAACCGAAAGCGATTCAGCGTGCATTCCTCCCAATGCACCAATATGGTGTGTTAACGGCTTATTTGCCACAATGGCAGGGGATTGAAGGCTTGCTGCAATTTGATCTCTTCCATATTTACACCGTGGATGAACATACCTTGCGAGTGATGTTGAAATTGGAAAGTTTCTTAGCCGAAGATGAGGCTGAATCACATCCCATTTGCCATCAAATATTTACTCAAATTTCTGACCGCACTTTGCTTTATGTTGCCGCACTTTTCCATGATATAGCGAAAGGGCGAGGAGGTGATCATGCTGAGTTAGGGGCTGAAGACATCGCTGACTTTGCTCGTTTGCATGGTTTTGATCGTCGAGAAATTGAAACAATGATCTGGTTGGTAAAAGAGCATTTGCTCATGTCAATTACCGCACAGCGTCGAGATATTCATGATCCGGAAGTCGTGATGAACTTTGCAGAAAATGTGCAAAATCGTGTTCGTTTAGATTATCTTACTTGTCTGACTATTGCGGATATTTGTGCGACAAATGGCACATTATGGAATAGCTGGAAGCGTTCTCTTTTTGCCTCTTTATACGATTATACAGCGCAACAATTCCGACAAGGGATGGATTTATTATTAGATAATGAAGAAAAAATCCTTGAAAATCGTCAATTGGCGTTGGCAATTTTATCCGAAGAACAACCAGAATTATCGGAAGAGAAAGTTTCAGCCTTGTGGCAGCGTTGCCCATCTGATTATTTCTTACGAAATAGCCCGAAACAAATTGCGTGGCATACAGAGTTATTAGCTGAATTTGATGGTGAAGTACTCGTTAAAATCAGTAACCGTTTTTCTTCCGGCGGAACAGAAATTTTTGTTTATTGTCCCGACCAAGCCAATTTATTTAATAAAGTGGTCTCAACCATTGGCACGAAAAAATTCAGTATTCATGATGCGCAAATTTTAACATCCGATGATGGCTATGTATTCGACAGTTTTATCATCACAGAATTAAATGGTGAATTGGTTCGTTCAGAACGTCGCCGAGAATTAGAAACGGTATTAACCTCTGTTTTATTAGGCGAAAAATTGCCATCTATGTCTTTTTCAAATAATCGACAGTTGCAACATTTCACCGTAAAAACAGATGTACGTTTTTTGAAAGAAACCAAAAAAGAGCATACCGAATTAGAAGTGGTAGCTTTAGATAAACCTGGTTTATTGGCTCAAATCAGTCAAATTTTTACCGAATTAAAACTCAATATTTGTAATGCAAAAATCACGACTGTAGGGGAAAAAGCCGAAGACTTCTTCATTCTGACAAATGAAAATGGAATCGCATTAAGCGAAGAGGAAAGGGGATTGTTAGAAAACGTGCTCTATGAACGTTTATAATATGAAATAAAAAAGTGCGGTTAAATTTAACCGCACTTTTTATATTTTAAGCAACTGCTGCAAATGCAATATCAGCGGCAGCAAGCGTTTTTTCAATGTCTTCATTTGTATGAGCTAAAGACATAAAGCCGGCTTCAAAAGCAGAAGGCGCAAGATAAACGCCTTGATCGAGCATTTTATGGAAGAACACTTTGAATTTTTCGGTATCACATTTCATGACTTCTGCATAAGAGGTAACTTGTTTTTGGTCAGTGAAGAAAATACCAAACATTCCGCCTACATGATTAATCACAAATGGCACATTGTGTTTTTGGGCTAATGCTTTTAAACCATCACAAAGTTTTGTGGTTAATTCTGCAAGGTGTTGTTCATTACCTACTTTTTTCAATTCGGTTAAACAGGCTAAACCAGCCGCCATGGCAATCGGGTTGCCTGAAAGGGTACCTGCTTGATAAACCGGACCGGTTGGTGCAAGGTGTTGCATAATCGCTTTTTTACCACCCACTGCACCCACAGGCATGCCGCCACCAATGACTTTACCTAATGTGGTGAGATCCGGTGTTACACCATAATAAGCTTGAGCCCCTGCAAGTGAAACACGGAAACCGGTCATGACTTCATCAATAATGAAAAGTGCACCATATTGATCACAAATTTCACGAATGCCTTGTAAAAA
>CAJLFU010000015.1 GCA_905205995.1 uncultured Haemophilus sp.
CTTAAGCCTAACGGTACATTAGTTTTTTCCCAAGAGCATCCGATTACAACTTGCCATAAAGAAGGGGAGCGCTGGGAAAAAAATGAGAAAAAACAGCAAGTCGCTTATCGTTTAAATTATTACCGTGATGAAGGACTGAGAGAGCGAAATTGGTTTCAACAACCTTTTAAAACGTATCACCGCACGACAGCAACGATTATTAATGATTTAATCGCTGCGGGTTTTCAAATTGAGCAAATGGCTGAACCAATGTTAGCCGAGCAGCCACAATGGCATGATGAATTTAAAGATTTGCGGCATCGTCCCCCTTTATTGTTTATTAAAGCAAGAAAAGTGATGAATTTAACAAAATAAACTGGTTTTTGACCGCACTTTATGGTATAAATCGCACCGCTGTTTTTGGGTTTCAAAAGCAGCGTTTTTAATTATTAATAACACACACATATCATTAAGGCTTAATCGGGGTGCCAAACGGTCGATTAGCTGATATGTGGAGGCTCAACCCCAACAAAAGGAAAATATTATGGCACAAGTTTCAATGCGCGACATGATCAACGCAGGCGTACACTTCGGACACCAAACTCGTTACTGGAACCCACAAATGAAACCTTTCATTTTTGGTGCTCGTAACGGTGTTCACATCATCAACTTAGAAAAAACTTTACCTTTATTCAACGAAGCTTTAGCGGAATTAACTCGCATTGCTAGCAACAACGGTAAAGTATTATTCGTTGGTACAAAACGTGCAGCGTCTGAAGCAGTTCAAGCAGCAGCATTAGATTGTCAGCAATATTACGTAAACCACCGTTGGTTAGGTGGTATGTTGACTAACTGGAAAACCGTTCGTCAATCAATTAAACGTTTAAAAGATTTAGAAACTCAATCTCAAGACGGTACTTTTGAAAAATTAACCAAAAAAGAAGCGTTAATGCGTACCCGTGAGATGGAAAAACTTGAATTAAGCCTTGGCGGTATCAAAGATATGGGTGGCTTACCGGATGCGTTATTCGTTATCGGTGCAGACCACGAACATATCGCTGTTAAAGAAGCAAACAACCTAGGTATTCCTGTATTTGCTATCGTTGATACTAACTCAACTCCAGCTGGCGTAGATTTCGTTATCCCTGGTAACGATGATGCGACTCGTGCTATCCAACTTTACGTTTCTGCAGCTGCAGCAGCGGTTAAAGAAGGTCGTGGTAACGAAGCTCAAGTTGCTGAAGAATTAGCAGCTGACGCAGAATAATTTAAGTTTTGCAATAAGGCGAAGCCCTTAATAATCAAACGATTAATTGGCATAGGGGCTAAAATTTAGCCCCTATATTTTTATCTAAAAGTGCGGTTAAAATAAATCGCATTTTCGACAGAGGATTTTTAAAATGGCTGAAATCACAGCATCATTAGTAAAAGAACTTCGTGAACGTACCGGTGCCGGTATGATGGAATGTAAAAAAGCATTAGTTGAAGCAAACGGTGATATCGAGTTAGCAATCGACAACATGCGTAAATCTGGTCAAGCTAAAGCAGCTAAAAAAGCAGGCCGTGTTGCCGCTGAAGGTGTTATCCTTGCTCGTGTAGAAAATGGTTTCGGTGTATTAGTTGAAATGAACTGTGAAACTGACTTCGTAGCAAAAGATGCGGGCTTCTTAGGTTTAGCAAATGAAGTAGCTGATTTCGCTGCAGCAAACAAAGGTACTACTATCGAAGCATTACAAGCACAATTTGAAGAAAAACGTGCTGCATTAGTGGCTAAAATCGGTGAGAACATGAACATCCGTCGTGTTGCTTACTTAGATGGTCAAGTTATTGCTCAATACTTACACGGTGCGAAAATCGGTGTATTAGTTGCGGGTGAAGGTTCTGCTGATGAACTTAAAAAAGTAGCAATGCACGTTGCTGCATCTAAACCTGAATTCGTGAACCCAGAAGATGTATCTGCTGAAGTGGTTGAACACGAACGTCAAATCCAAATCGACATCGCAATCAACTCTGGTAAACCAAAAGAAATCGCTGAGAAAATGGTTGAAGGTCGTATGAAGAAATTCACTGGTGAAGTTTCATTAACAGGTCAACCATTTGTAATGGATCCTTCTGTATCTGTAGGTGACTTCTTAAAATCAGTAAACACTTCAGTGTCTAACTTCATCCGTTTAGAAGTAGGTGAAGGTATCGAGAAAAAAGAAGAAGATTTCGCAGCTGAAGTTGCAAAAATCACTGGCGGTAACGCTTAATTTTCTCCATTGAGATATAAAAAAGCCGATATTGAATATCGGCTTTTTTGTTGTCTTAAATTGAGGTATTTTTCTATTTATTCGGACGAATATCAATGGCAGGGTCTGCATCTTTACGATATTTCTCTTCAATCAGTTTTTTCAGTCCATAATCGTCTTTGTCAGCTTGTTCAGAGAATAAATCTTCCTCTAAAGTGAGCTTCGGATTTTTAATGCCTATCCAATTAGCAATGCCTTCTAAGAAATTCAAACCAGATTTAAAGGTTTTGTATTCTTTACGCTCGGTATCATCAGATGAAATTTTAAAGAGCGGAATATTATGATGTAATTGGCTGTGACAGTTTTGGTTAAACAAGGTTACACCATGTTTATCATCTTCTTGATGACATAAACCATGATCAGAGAAATAAATCATCGAGAAAGTGCGGTGTGTTTTTTGCTCGTTTTCTTTGAGGGTTTCATACACTTTCTTAATAAAATCATCGGTTTTCTTAATGGATGTAATATAGCAATTTAAGTATTCGTTCTTTTTCTCAATGTCATTATCATTGAAAATTTTCGGGTAATCTTCAACACGATCGCAAGCAAGCGGATGTGAACCATAAATGTGTAACACAATAAAGCGTTTACCTTGTGTTGGATCTTCTAGAACTTGGGCAAATTTAGGGATTAAATCAAAATCGCTGTAGTTTGTCGAATTAAAGCTCCCGCCTTTTTTCAAGAAAATGGTTTCATCAGATTTTGAGGCTAGAGAGGCAACAGGTGTATCGTATTCGCCTAAGAAGCCTTGGTTTGATAACCAATAGGTTTTTACGCCTGCGGACTTAATCAGATCCACCAAGCTTAAATCATAGTTAGGTTCCCATTTTTCTTTGTCTGGTAAAGTCAGCATTAAGCGTAATGAGGCCACTGTGTTCGAGCCAGCGGATGTCATTCCATCAATGAGTGTACCATTTGCTGATGACATAAAGGGTGTATCATTAACAGGATATCCATACGCATGTAAGTAATCTTTTCGCGCACTTTCTCCTAAAATAATCACATAATCTTGATATTTGGAATTCTCCAAAGTGGATTGTCCCCAGCTGCTTTCTTGTGACATTTTTTTCAATTTTTGCCATTCATCAACGATTTTAACAGTGGAATCAATGGTTTCTTTTACTGGTGCAGCAATCGGTAAGTTATAACCAATTAACAGGGTAGCCAAAACGATAAATGTTTTATTGCGATAAAATTTCACGCCAAATTTGACCGCACTTTTGTAATGTAAAAAGACTAATAGTGGAATAGCCAATGCAGCTAAATAGCTACTTACTGGAATTTGTAATAGAAACTCTTTCGTTTCCAACATATCTGTCGCAAGAACAGAAGCAATATATTGATAGCTTGGTGCACCAAAATTTAAGCCTGTTGGTGTATAAAATGCATGCAAGCAAACTAATGGCAATAAAATAAAATAGAAGGATTTTCGGCTGCAGCTTAACAAAATAATGAAAAGGGCAGTGAGTAAAATCAAACTAATAGATGGCTCTGGAAACATCCCTGAGCCGCGTAAAATCAGGTAACCCGCAAGAATGGCACAAGCTAAAGAAAAAAGTGCGGTTAAAATTTGTGAGGTTTTTGATATCTTCATAAAGTTTGCCTATAAAATCAAAAGTGCACCATTTTATCGCACTTTTCTGACCAATTTCCATTTTTAACTTTTTCACTCTTTTGCTAAAATAAGCCAATTTTTGTAACCGACAAAGGATAAAACAATGAGCCAACCAATTTACAAACGAATCTTATTGAAATTAAGTGGTGAAGCATTACAAGGTGATGAGGGCTTCGGTATCGATCCTTCTATCCTCGATCGTATGGCTTTAGAGATTAAAGAATTAATTGAAATGGGCGTGGAAGTTGGTGTTGTGCTCGGCGGTGGTAACTTATTCCGTGGCGCAAAATTAGCTAAAGCGGGGATGAATCGCGTAGTGGGCGATCATATGGGGATGCTTGCAACCGTGATGAATGGCTTGGCGATGCGTGATGCGCTTCACCGTGCAGATGTCAATGCTAAATTAATGTCTGCATTCCAATTAAATGGTATTTGCGATACCTATAACTGGTCTGAAGCGATTAAAATGTTGCGTGAAAAACGTGTCGTAATTTTCTCTGCAGGTACGGGGAGCCCGTTCTTTACTACAGATTCTGCGGCATGCTTACGTGGTATCGAAATTGAAGCAGATATCGTATTAAAAGCGACTAAAGTAGATGGTGTATATAACTGCGATCCAGCAAAAAATCCTGATGCTGTGTTATATCGTAATTTATCTTATGCTGAAGTGATTGAAAAAGAATTACAAGTAATGGATTTAGCTGCATTCACGCTTGCTCGTGATCACGGTATGCCAATTCGTGTATTTAATATGTGCAAACCAGGTGCATTGCGCCAAGTGGTGCTAGGCACAGAAGAAGGCACAACGATTTGTTAATTTGATAAAGTAAAAATGAAAAACGGTAGAAATGATTTCTACCGTTTTTTGTTAATTAAAATAAGTTCTTTTCCCCAGCATTAAAAATGTCATCTTGACCATTTTTGCCTGGTTTGGCTAATTGTGGTTTATCAAAGAAGCATTGTTTATCTTGTTCATAATCGCATGGCGTAGAACATACAGGATAAATATTTGATACTTGGCAATTTGAAGCACCATCTTCTTTGCAATTTGCTAAGGCGTCATCTTTGGAACGCTGACCAAGAATCCCTAATCCAAAATAAGATGTCGGTCCATTTTTCTCTGCATGTGCAACACTTAAACAAGCATTACTAAACCCAAATAGAAATTCGCAACGTTCACCACTTTCTTTTTCACACTGACTAATGGCTTCTTTTTTGGCATTTGCTAAATTTGAAGCAGGAACATCATTCCCCCATATTCCTTGTTTTTTATTTCCTTGTCTTACTGCAACAGCAGACCAAGTACGAGGTTTTAATTCTAGTTTGCTTGTATCGTAATATCCATTACATTTGAATTCTTTATCAATATCACCAAACCCAGTTTCAGCACGATGAGATTTAATTTTGCCATTCATGTCGGTAAAGACATAAGTCCATTTATGGTTACCTGTAAACACTTTTTCTTTTTTGGTATAAATGGTTGTGCCATAAGCATGATGGCCACGCCCTACTTCATATTCTAAAACATTGTAAAGCGGTCTAGCAAAACCATAAATTAAGAAAGTCTCCTTTTCACTAGAGCATTGCTTAATATCATCAGGATAAAGCCCTTTACTTTCCATAAATTCATTAACATCTTTTCCTGACCAATAAAGTGTTGTACCAAGATGAACATAAGTGGAACAACTGCTTAAGAATCCGCAAATAGAGGTAAAAAACACGAATTTTAATAATGGTTTTATTGAATATTTCATATGAGACTTTTTATGTCGAATTTTTTAGTAAAAATATAACCGCTTACCTTAACGATAAGCAGTTTACTTGATATATATTATGGTTTAATCACTTGTGGTTTCGGTAATAAACAGCCTTTCTCTTTCTCCATGTCGCAAGCTGTTGCACAAAGCCCTTCCATTACCGTTTTACAGTTACGTCCACCTTTTGACCGGCATTGCTCAATAGCATCTTTATTTGCCCCTGCTTTATTGGCACCTACACCAAACACATCAAAGTAAGCGCCATTACGCTCACCCATCCCACTTGATAGACAGAGGTTGCTATAAGATACAACCACTTTACAAGCCTTACCGCCATCATCTTTACATTGTTCTAAGGCATCTTCTTCAGCCTCTTTTTGCGAGCGATATGCTTTATCAGAACCCCACATCATTTTGTTATTATCCGCAGAGTTAGCAATACTCCTCCATAAACTTTGTCGTGATAAAGTTTGTGCTAATTTAGCCTTATCATGGGCAACCTCATCCATATCTTGACAATTAAATTCTTTATCAATGTCACCAAAGCCTGTATCAGAACGGTCAGAAGTAATTTTGCCTTCAATATCGGTAAATATATAATTCCATCTATATTTACCTGTAAATTGATGTTCTGTTTGCGTATAAATGGTTGTACCATAAGCATGATGACCTCTCCCAACTTCACGATCATATGTATGGTAAATAGGTCTAGCAAAACCATAAATAAGAAATGGCTTATCTTTATCCTTACAAATCTTTTTAGTATCTGGCTCAACCCCTTTATCTGCTATAAATTCGTTAATATCTTTACCTGACCAATATAATGTTGTACCTAAATGAGCATAAGTTGCACAGCCAGATAACCACATTGTAGCACATAATACAGCAGCGGCATGGGCTATATGTTTTATATTGTAATTCATACTAAAATCCTCTGTTATTAATTGAGAGCCAAGATACTATCAAATCATACTTTAAGCAATCGGAATTTATATTCAAAATAAAAGATTCAAAACTCCCTAAAAATCCAGTAAAATCACTGTGTTTTATCTTTATTTATTGAAAAGGACAGATGAATGATTAATGAAATTAAACAAGATGCTGAAGCTCGCATGGAAAAAAGCCTCGAAGCGTTGCGTGGGCATATTGCGAAAATCCGTACAGGTCGTGCACAACCTAGCTTATTAGACGCGATTCAAGTGGAATACTATGGTGCAGCGACGCCACTTCGTCAATTAGCTAACGTTGTTGCAGAAGATGCGCGTACTTTAGCGGTAACGGTATTTGACCGTTCTTTAATCAGCGCAGTAGAAAAGGCGATTTTAACTTCTGATTTAGGTTTAAACCCATCTTCAGCAGGCACAACAATTCGCGTGCCTCTTCCTCCATTAACTGAAGAACGTCGTCGTGATTTAATCAAAATCGTAAAAGGCGAAGGTGAACAAGCTAAAGTCGCGATTCGTAACGTTCGTCGTGATGCAAATGATAAAATCAAAGCATTATTAAAAGACAAAGAAATCAGCGAAAACGATCAACACAAAGCAGAAGAAATCATTCAAAAAGTCACTGATAGCTATATCAAAAAAGTGGATGAGATCTTAGCAGATAAAGAAAAAGAATTAATGGATTTCTAATTGTCGAAC
Organism: uncultured Haemophilus sp.; assembly: GCA_905205995.1. Classification (GTDB taxonomy): domain Bacteria; phylum Pseudomonadota; class Gammaproteobacteria; order Enterobacterales; family Pasteurellaceae; genus Haemophilus_D. Next base: position 7,286 of record CAJLFU010000015.1, read on the forward strand.
CATGTTTTGGGGCAGACCGAGTGTCTGCCCTTGTTCTATTCTGATGAAGAAATAAAATCACAAAGTGCGGTCGAAATTTTATGCAAAAACAAAATCTTGTTATTTTAGGATCAACGGGGTCTATTGGTCATAGCACCCTTTCTGTTATCGAACATAACCCCGACAAATACCATGCCTTTGCGTTAGTGGGAGGCAAAAATGTTGAGGCTATGTTTGAACAATGCGTGAAATTTCAACCGCACTTTGCTGCATTAGATGATGAAAATGCAGCAAAGGTATTGCGAGAAAAATTAGCCTCGCATCACATTAAAACGGAAGTTTTAGCCGGACAGAAAGCCATTTGTGAGCTAGCAGCGCATCCAGACGCAGATCAAGTTATGGCGGCCATCGTTGGAGCCGCTGGATTATTACCGACCCTTTCTGCGGTAAAAGCGAGTAAGAAAGTCTTGCTTGCAAATAAAGAATCCTTGGTGACGTGTGGCCAGATCTTTATTGATGCAGTGAAGCAGTCGAAAGCAAAATTATTGCCTGTTGATAGCGAACATAACGCGATTTTTCAATCTTTACCGCCTGAAGCGCAAGAAAAAGTCGGGTTTTGTCCTTTGAAAGAATTGGGCGTCAGTAAAATTGTCTTAACTGGTTCTGGTGGCCCTTTCCGTTATACGCCATTAAACGAGTTTGAACATATTACGCCAGAACAAGCCGTCGCTCACCCAAACTGGTCAATGGGTAAAAAAATCTCCGTGGATTCTGCCACGATGATGAATAAAGGCCTTGAGTACATTGAAGCCCGATGGCTCTTCAATGCATCGGCTGATGAAATGGAAGTGATTATTCATCCTCAATCTATTATTCATTCAATGGTGCGTTATGTGGATGGTTCGGTCATTGCTCAAATGGGCAATCCGGATATGCGTACGCCAATTGCGGAAACCATGGCTTATCCAAATCGTACAGTCAGTGGTGTGGAACCATTAGACTTCTTTAAAATCAAAGAATTGACGTTTATCGAACCTGATTTTAATCGTTATCCAAATTTAAAATTAGCGATCGATGCGTTTGCAGAAGGGCAGTATGCGACAACCGCAATGAATGCGGCAAATGAAATCGCAGTACAAGCCTTTTTAGATGGCTATATTAAATTTACGGATATTGCGAAAATTAACCAAGTATCAGTTGAGCAAATGCCATCTTCTATCATTTCAAGCATTGATGATGTATTAGCCGTAGATAAGCAAGCACGTGAATTAGCCGCTTCACTGATTAAAAAGTTAATGTAGAATACACCAAAGTGCGGTCATAAAATCCGAATATTTTAGAATGAAAGAACTTGATAACAATAATATTCCCGAACACGTTGCCATCATAATGGATGGTAATGGGCGCTGGGCGAAGCAACAAAATAAGCTACGTATTTTTGGCCATACAAATGGTGTGGCAGCCGTGCGTCGTGCGGTGAGTTATGCACGACAAACTGGTGTTAAATTTTTGACGTTATATGCGTTTAGCAGCGAAAACTGGAACCGTCCCGAGCAAGAAGTGAGCGCTTTAATGACGCTCTTTATGCAAGCGCTTGATCGAGAAGTCAAAAAATTACATAAAAATAATATTCGTTTAAAGATTATTGGTGATGTTTCTCGTTTTAGTGAAAAATTGCAAGAGAAGATCGCAAAAGCAGAAAATTTAACGGAAAATAATACCGCACTGACTTTAAATATTGCGGCTAATTACGGTGGTTGTTGGGATATTATTCAAGCGACTCAACAATTAGCTGAAAAAGTAAAAAATAATGAGATTTCGGTGAGTGATATTAATGAATCACTTTTCCAGCAACATTTAGTCACACAAGATGAGCCGCCGGTCGATTTATTAATTCGGACGAGCGGTGAGCAACGCATTAGTAATTTCTTACTTTGGCAAATTGCGTATGCGGAATTGTGTTTTTTAGATGTGCTTTGGCCGGATTTTAGTGAAAAAGATTTTAATCAGGCAATTGCCTGCTATCAACAACGTCATCGCCGTTTTGGCGGGACAGAATAAGCGGAGAACTTATGCTTAAAGAACGTGTATTATCAGCCATTGTATTGATTGCTTTGGTATTATGTGCCTTGTTCTTATTTACCCCATTTTATTTTGCCCTAGCCTTAGGCTTTGTGGCGACGCTTGGTATTTGGGAGTGGGCTCAATTTGCTCGTTTTAAAAATCCTTTAGCACGCCTTTGTATCGCGGCATTTTTAGGTGCATTTATTTTCCTTTGGCTTTATAACGAAGGTAATTATTTAGATGCGGGTCGAGTATTTGAAAACTACTTACCGTTGTTATTGCTAAACTCAGTCGGTTGGTGGGCACTTGCATTGATGTTAGTGGTGACTTATCCAAGCTCAGCGAAGTTTTGGGGTAAAAATATTCCTTTACAACTCCTGTTTGCGTTTTCTACGCTGATTCCTTTTGTTGCCGCCGTTTTACGTTTACGTTTAGATAATTATACTGCTGATCCACATCATGGTTTATTCTTATTACTCTATGTATTTGTATTAGTATGGGCAGCTGACTCAGGTGCCTATTTTGCCGGACGAGCTTTTGGTAAGCACAAACTTGCACCGAAAGTATCACCTGGGAAAACATGGCAAGGTGTATTTGGTGGTATGATCACGGCAGCGGTATTGGCATTTGTGTTTATCCACTTCTCAGGTGAAACCTTATTAGGTAGCCGTGCAATGAGTGGTTTTGTTGTGCTTTCTGTGGCAACAGTGGCTATTTCTGTATTAGGCGACCTAGCAGAAAGTATGTTTAAACGTGAATCCGGCATTAAAGACAGTAGTCAATTAATTCCAGGCCATGGCGGTATTTTAGATCGAATTGATAGCTTAACGGCAGCAGTACCATTCTTCACATACTTCTATTTCTTTGTGCTATAGGATAGAACATGTCATTTTTGTGGTCGCTTGGCTCATTTATTGTTGCAATTGCCGTACTGGTAGCAGTGCACGAATACGGTCACTTTTGGGCAGCAAGAAAGTGTGGTATTAAAGTTCATCGTTTTTCGATTGGCTTTGGTAAAGTAATTTGGCAACGTACAGATAAATTAGGCACAGAGTTTGCGATTTCCGCCATTCCGCTTGGCGGTTATGTCAAAATGCTTGACGGGCGAAATGAAGAAGTTCCCGCAGAATTAAAATCGCAGGCATTTGAAAGTAAATCTGTTGCGCAACGTGCTTTTGTCATTGCTGCAGGCCCGCTTGCCAATTTTATTTTTGCGATTTTGGCATATTGGGTGATTTATTCTGTTGGGATTCCGAGTGTTAAACCGGTCATTGAAAACGTCACGCCAAATTCTCCAGCTGCGATGGCTCAAATTGAACCGAATACCCAGATTTTGGCAATTGATGGGAAGAATACACCCGATTGGGAAACCATTAATTTATTGCTCACTGATAAGTTAGGTTCTGATTCGGTTGAACTCACATTAACGCCTTTTGGCGAAGACCAACCTTATCAACGAACCATTAATCTGCAAAATTGGACATTTGAGCCGGATAAAGAAACAGCGTTTGAAACATTAGGAATCAATCCAGTTTCAAGCAAAGTGGAGATGACTTTATCAAAAGTGGTGGAGAACTCACCAGCTGAAAAAGCGGGCCTATTGATTGGCGATAAAATTTTAGCAGAAAATTCGACCGCACTTGATTGGAAAGCTTTTGTTGCACAGGTACAACAAGGTCAACCTTTTACAATCAAGGTTGAACGAAATCAGGAAATTTTTGAAAAAACCTTGCAACCGGAGAAGAATCAAGATGGTAAATGGTTTGTAGGGTTAAGTCCGACGTTCTTAAAAGTTGGTGAACAGTATCGAACTGAATTAAAATATGGTATTCTTGATGCGCTACAAAAAGGTGTGGAAAAGACAGGCCAAATTTCTTGGTTTATTGTGAAGGCAATCGGGAAATTGCTTAGTGGTGAACTTTCATTTTCCAGTTTGGCTGGGCCAATTTCAATTGCTCAGGGGGCAGGCGCATCTTCTAACGCTGGTGTGATTTATTTCTTAAGTTTTCTCGCGTTAATTAGTGTTAATTTAGGCATAATGAATTTATTTCCGTTGCCAGTTTTAGATGGTGGACATCTCGTATTTTTGGCGGCGGAAGCTATCAAAGGAAAACCTGTTTCAGAACGGGTACAAAATTTAAGTTATCGTATAGGGCTAACAATCTTGTTAATTGAAACAATTTTTGTGCTTTTTAATGATTTCTTACGTTTATAACTATTATTTTTTATAGGATAAAGTCGATGAAAAAACTTCTAATCGCAAGTTTATTATTCGGTACTACAACGAGTGTATTTGCGGCACCATTTGTAGCAAAAGACATTCGTGTTGACGGTGCTCAAGGAGACTTAGAACAACAAATTCTAGCGGGCCTTCCTGTTCGTAGCGGTCAGCGCGTAACGGATAAAGACGTAGCCAATATTGTACGTTCATTGTTTGTAAGTGGACAGTTTGATGATGTCAAAGCTTTCCAAGATGGTGATGCGTTAGTTGTGAGCGTTATCGCGAAACCAATCATTTCTGAAGTGAATATTAAGGGCAATTCATCTATTCCAACAGAAGCTTTAAAACAAAATCTTGATGCAAATGGGTTCAAAAGTGGTGATGTATTAAATCGTGCGAAATTAGAAGAGTTTGCGAAAACCTTAAGAGAACATTATAAGAGTGTAGGCCGTTATAATGCGAAAGTTGAACCAATTGTGACGACTTTACCAAATAACCGTGCAGAAATTACCCTTCAAATTGATGAAGATGATACGGCAAAACTTCGTTCGGTGACTTTTAATGGAAATGAAGCGATTTCGAGCAGTAAGTTACAAGAACAAATGGAGCTTCAACCAGATTCTTGGTGGAAACTTTGGGGTAATAAGTTTGATGGTTCTCAGTTTGATAAAGATGTTCAAGCTATCCAAGATTACTACCAAAATAATGGTTACGCAAAAGCAAAAGTGACTAAAACAGATGTTCAATTAAATGAAGATCATACAAAAGCAGATGTGACCATTGATGTGAGTGAAGGTGAAAAATACAATTTAAGTTCAGCTCGTATTGTTGGTAACCTAGGTGGTATGGCTAATGAGTTACAACCATTATTGAGCGAGCTTCACTTGAACGAAACATTCAGACGTTCAGATGTGCAATACGTAGAAAGTTTAATTAAAGATAAATTAGGCGAGCGAGGTTATGGTAGCGCAACAGTTAATGCTGTACCAACTTTTGATGATGCAAATAAAACACTGGCTTTAACATTTGTTGTGGATGCGGGGCGTCGTCTATCTGTACGTCAAGTTCGTTTTGAAGGTAATACGGTTTCTGCGGATAGTACATTACGTCAAGAAATGCGTCAGCAAGAAGGGACTTGGTATAACTCACAATTAGTTGAGTTAGGTAAAGTGCGTTTAGATAGAACAGGTTTCTTTGAAAGCGTAGAAAATCGTATTGAACCAATCCAAGGTTCTAATGATGAAGTAGATGTAGTATATAAGGTTAGAGAGCGTAATACCGGTAGCATTAACTTTGGTATCGGTTATGGTACAGAAAGTGGGCTTAGCTATCAAGCAAGCGTGAAACAAGATAACTTCTTGGGAACGGGCGCTGCGGTAAGTTTAGCCGGTACACGTAATGACTACGGTACAAGTGTAAACTTAGGTTATACAGAACCATACTTTACTAAAGATGGCGTAAGTTTAGGTGGAAACGTATTCTATGAAACTTACGATAACTCAAAAAGTGATACCTCATCAACCTATAAACGTACCACTTATGGTGGTAACATGACATTAGGTTTCCCAGTCAATGAGAATAACTCATATTATGTGGGATTAGGTTATACTTACAATAAAATTAGCAATTTCGCGTATGAGTACAACCGTGATTTATACATGAAGTCAATGAATTTGACTGGAAACTCAATCAAAACTAATGATTTTGATTTCTCATTTGGTTGGAACTACAACAGCCTAAATCGTGGCTATTTCCCAACTAAAGGGGTAAAAGCAAATCTAGGTGGTCGTGTAACCATTCCAGGATCTGACAATAAATATTATAAATTAAGCGCTGAGCTTCAAGGTTTCTACCCATTAGATCGTGATCACCGTTGGGTGTTATCAGGAAAAGCAACCGCCTCTTATGCTAATGGCTTAGGTGGTAAACGTGTACCGTTCTATCAACTTTATACGGCTGGTGGTATCGGTTCATTACGTGGCTTTGCTTACGGTGCGGTAGGTCCTAATGCGATTTATCAAGACAAATATGGTCAATGGTATCAAAGCACTGATGTCGTTGGTGGTAATGCGATGGCTACAGCAAGCGTGGAACTTATTGTTCCAACTCCATTTGTGGGAGATAAAAGCCAAAATAGTGTAAGAACCTCACTTTTCGTTGATGCAGCGAGCGTTTGGAATACAAAATGGAAATCAGATAAAGAAGGCTTAAAATCATCTCCGATTTATGCAACATTACCTGATTACAGCAAAGCAGGTAGAGTTCGTGCTTCAACTGGTGTTGCTTTCCAATGGCAATCACCAATTGGACCATTGGTATTCTCTTACGCGAAACCAATCAAAAAATATGAGAATGATGATGTAGAACAATTCCAATTTAGTATTGGTGGTTCTTTCTAATAAATTGAACTTTTATATTCTATTTAAGTCAAAATCTTTGTTCTGTGTCAGTGAGTTAGCTGACACAGAAAAATTTACTAAACTAATTTAAGGAAATTCAAATATGAAAAACGTACTAAAAGTTACCGCACTTTCTTTAGGTCTAGCACTTGCATCAGGTTTTGCTACTGCAGATGAAAATATCGCATTCATCAATGCTGGTTATTTATTCCAAAATCACCCAGATCGCCAAGCTGTAGCTGATAAATTAGATGCTGAATTTAAACCAATGGCAGATAAACTTGCTGCAAGCAAAAAAGAAATTGATGATAAAATCGTAGCATCTCGTAAAAAAGTAGAAGCAAAAATTGCAGCGTTACAAAAAGATGCACCTCGTTTACGTCAAGCTGAAATTCAAAAACGCCAAGACGAAATCACTAAATTGGGTTCAGATGAAGAAGTTGCATTAAATAAATTAATGGAAGAACAAGATAAAAAAGTCGCTGAGTTCCAAGAGTTAAACGAAAAACGTCAAACTGAAGAGCGTGGTAAATTATTAGAAAGCATTCAAGTTGCAACTAATAACTTAGCAAAAGCAAAAGGTTATACTTATGTTTTAGATGCAAACTCTGTCGTATTTGCGGTAGATGGTAAAGATATTACTGAAGAAGTATTGAAATCTATTCCAGCAACTGAGAAAGCCGCTCCAGCAAAAACTGAAGAGAAAAAATAATAGGTTCTCATAATGCAAAAATCCTATTCTTTACAGGAATTAGCAACAAAAGTCGGCGGCACCCTTCGCGGTAACGCCGACGTTGTCGTTAATGGTATTGCTGCTCTTTCAAAAGCAGAAGCAAATCAGCTTACGTTCATTTCTAATGCAAAATTTCGCCCTTTATTAGCTGAATCTAAAGCAGGTATTCTTGTGGTGTCTGAAGCGGATGTGGAATTTTGCTCACCTGAAAGTAATTTACTTATCGTTAAAGATCCTTATGTTGCTTACGCCGTATTAGCTCAATATATGGATACTACCCCGAAAGCGGCTCAAAATATCCACCCAAGTGCGGTTATTTCTGAAAAAGCTTCAATTGGTGAAAATGTATCAATTGGTGCAAATGCCGTTATTGAAGAAGGTGTTGTATTAGGCGATAACGTGATTATTGGCACCGGTTGTTTTGTAGGTAAATTCACCAAAATTGGTGCAGGTACACAGCTTTGGGCAAATGTAAGCGTTTATCATGAAGTAGAAATTGGACAAAATTGCTTAATTCAATCAGGTGCTGTGATTGGTAGTGATGGTTTTGGTTATGCAAATGATCGTGGTCGCTGGGTGAAAATTCCACAAGTTGGTCAAGTGATCATTGGTAATAATGTCGAAATTGGTGCTTGCACTTGTATTGACCGTGGCGCCTTAGACGCGACAGTCATTGAAGATAACGTCATCATTGATAACCTTTGTCAAATTGCGCATAACGTTCATATCGGCACAGGTACAGCAGTAGCTGGCGGTGTCATTATGGCCGGTAGCCTAAAAGTGGGGCGTTATTGTTTAATTGGCGGAGCAAGTGTGATCAATGGCCACATGGAAATCTGCGATAAAGTCACAGTAACAGGCATGGGGATGGTAATGCGCCCAATTACTGAACCAGGCGTTTACTCATCGGGTATCCCATTACAAACCAATAAAGAGTGGCGAAAAACAGCCGCACTTACCCTGGGGATTGATGGTATGAATAAACGACTGAAAGCCCTTGAGAAAAAACTTGGCTAAGATTTTTAAAACGTACCCTAGGGTGCGTTTTATTTTTATACAGAAATATCGTATAATTCCAGTGTTTTATTATTATTTATTTTAAAGGTATTAGACGTGTCAGAGAATCAAGTAAGTAAAGTAATTGAAGCAAAAGAAATTATGACCTTATTGCCACATCGTTATCCATTTTTATTAGTGGATCGTGTGTTAGACTACAAAGAAGGTGAGTGGTTAAAAGCAATTAAAAATATCAGTGTAAACGAACCTTGTTTTACCGGTCATTTCCCTGGAGAGCCAATTTTACCTGGCGTGTTAATTCTTGAAGCTTTGGCACAATCAATGGGGATACTTGCATTTAAAACCCATGAATTAAAAGGTGGCGAATTATTCTATTTCGCAGGTATTGATGAAGCGCGTTTCAAACGCCCAGTATTGCCTGGAGATCAAATGGAATTGAACGTTCAAGTGATTAAGGAACGTCGTGGTATTACTGCATTCACGGGTATTGCAACTGTAAACGGTGAAGTCGCTTGTGAAGCCAAGTTAATGTGTGCTCGTCGATAATTAAAGAAAATTAAGGGGTAAGTATGATCCACCCAAGTGCAAAAATTCACCCAACCGCGCTTGTTGCTGATGGCGCAGTTATTGGCGAAGACGTTGTTATCGGTCCTTTCTGTATTATTGAAGGGAGCGTTGAGATTAAAGCGCGTACTGTTTTAAATTCTCACATTGTCGTGAAAGGCGACACCGTGATTGGTGAAGATAACCAGATTTATCAATTTGCCAGCATCGGTGAAGTAAACCAAGATTTAAAATATAAGGGCGAAGCAACTAAAACCATTATTGGTAATGGCAACCTTATTCGTGAACATGTGACAATTCACCGCGGTACTATCCAAGGTGGTGGTGTAACACGCATTGGTAATAACAACTTATTGATGATCAATGTCCACGTTGCTCACGATTGCCAAATTAAAAATAACTGTATTTTGGCAAACAATGCAACCCTTGCAGGTCATGTTGAATTAGATGATTTTGTTATTGTAGGTGGTATGTCTGCGATTCACCAATTTGTGATCGTCGGTGCGCACGTAATGCTAGGTGGTGGTTCTATGGTTAGCCAAGATGTGCCGCCTTATGTGATGGCACAAGGTAACCATGCGCAGCCTTTCGGTGTCAACCTTGAAGGATTAAAACGTCGTGGTTTTGATAAACCAACTATGCATGCTATCCGTAATGTTTATAAAATGATTTACCGTAGCGGTAAAACCCTTGAAGAAGTATTGCCGGAAATTGAACAAATTGCACAAACTGAATCTGCAATTAGTTTCTTTGTGGAATTCTTCAAACGTTCTACCCGTGGCATTATTCGTTAATTAACGTTTCTTTTCTCATTAAGAGAAAATGATGAATAACAAAGAGACCGCACTATGATTTGTTCAAAGTGCGGTCGTTTTTTAGGATAAATTTAATGATAAAAGAAAATCCGACTATTGCGATTGTTGCCGGTGAAGTATCTGGTGATATTCTTGGTGCTGGTCTCATTCAAGCGCTTAAACGCCACTATCCGCAAGCTAAGTTTGTCGGGATTGGCGGGGAGAGAATGATTGCTCAAGGTTTTGAAAGCTTTTTTGATATGGAAGAGCTCTCTGTCATGGGGCTAGTAGAAGTACTTAAACATTTACCTCGGTTGCTTAAAATTCGTCGCAGTATCATCGAACAACTTTCTACTATTAAACCGGATGTATTTATCGGTATTGATGCACCGGATTTTAATCTTACCGTTGAACTGAAATTAAAAGAAAAAGGGATTAAAACCATTCATTACGTGAGTCCATCTGTATGGGCTTGGCGTCAAAATCGTATTTATAAAATTGCTAAAGCAACCCATCAAGTATTAGCCTTTCTTCCTTTTGAAAAAGCCTTTTATGATCGTTTTAATGTGCCTTGTCGTTTTATTGGCCATACCATGGCAGATGCGATCCCATTAAAACCAAATAGAACGGAAGCTTGCCAGACCTTAGGTATTGATGAAAAAGGACGTTATCTTGCCATTTTAGTGGGAAGCCGTGGTAGCGAAGTCGGGTTTCTTACTGAACCATTTCTAAAAACCGCTTTGTTATTAAAAGAAAAATATCCAGACTTGCAGTTTTTAGTCCCTTTGGTGAATGAAAAACGTCGCCAGCAATTTGAGGAAATAAAGGCTCAGATTGCCCCCGATCTCGATATGCATTTAATTGATGGCAAAGCACGCCAAGTGATGATTGCCGCAGAAGCGACTTTACTTGCTTCGGGTACTGCTGCACTTGAGGCGATGTTGTGTAAATCACCAATGGTAGTGGGGTATCGAATGAAACCATTCACGCATTTCTTGGCAAAACGATTGGTCAAAACAAAATATATTTCATTGCCTAATTTGTTAGCGGATGAAATGCTTGTGCCAGAAATGATTCAAGAAGATTGTGAACCGCAAAAATTGGCAGAACAACTTGCTCAGTATTTGGGCGATGACGAAAGTGCGGTCAAATCTCGCAGTGTTTTAATTCAACGTTTTACAGAGTTGCATAAATTAATTCAATGTGATGCGGATAGCCAAGCCGCACAAGCTGTGATTGATTTATTGGAGCAAAGACATGACTGATTTTGTTTATCCTGAAGGTTATCAACTATTTGCCGGGGTGGATGAAGTTGGCCGAGGCCCTTTAGTAGGGGCTGTTGTAACGGCTGCAGTGATCTTAGATCCGAATAAGCCGATTGCTGGTTTGGCGGATTCTAAAAAACTCAGCGAGAAAAAACGCTTAGCACTCGCAGCAGAAATTAAAAAGAAGGCCTTAGCTTGGGCAATGGGACGAGCAGAGCCTGCTGAAATTGATGAGTTGAATATTCTGCATGCCTCTATGCTAGCAATGGAACGGGCCGTAAAAGCCTTAAAAATTCAACCGCACTTTGTGTTGGTGGATGGCAATCGAATTCCGCCTAACCTTGGTTTGCCAGCCCAAGCTGTGGTGAAAGGGGATTCACTTCTGGCTGAAATCAGCGCAGCCTCTATTTTGGCAAAAGTCGCACGGGATCAGGAAATGGAAGCATTAGATAAAAAACACCCTGAATATGCCTTTGCTCAACATAAAGGTTATCCAACTAAGTTGCACTTAGAAAAATTAGCGGAGCTTGGTCCTTTACAAGAGTATCGTCGTAGTTTTTCACCCGTGAAGAAAGCATTAGGCATAGAAGAATAGTTAGAGTGAAAGGTCGTAAGATTAAAGGATAGAGTATGAACACCATTTTTGATCATGCACTTTGGGTGAGCCCATTATTTTGGACATTAATGTTGCTTGGCGTAGCCATCATTTTATTTGTGCATAATAAAATTCGTATGGATGTGGTGGCATTATTGGTGATGCTCTCTTTTTATCTAAGCGGCATTCTCAGTATCCAAGAGATCTTAGTTGGCTTTAGTGATCCCAATATTATCCTCATTGCTTTGCTCTTCATTGTGGGGGAAAGCTTGGTTCGGACAGGAATTGCTTATCGTGTGAGTGACGGCATCTTGAAAGTTGCGGGAAATAGTGAAGCTAAAGTGCTTATTTTATTGATGCTTTCAGTGGCTGGATTAGGCGCATTTATGAGTTCTACTGGCGTAGTTGCTGTGTTTATCCCTGTTGTGATTATGATTTGCCGTCAAATGAATATTTCCCCAAAACGATTAATGATGCCATTAAGTGTGGCAGGATTAATCAGTGGGATGATGACGTTAATCGCGACGGCTCCTAACCTTGTGGTGAATGCGGAATTAGTGAAAGATACGAATCTTCGCCTTGAGTTTTTTGATTTCACCCCGATCGGATTATTGATCTTAGTGTTGGGTATGGGCTATATGCTTATCGCTCGTCGATGGCTTTCGGATAATAGTGATGAAAGCAATCAAGATACCATGCAAAGCTCCATGAATGAGCTAATTAATGAATATGGTTTGAAAGATCGTACCAAACGCTTGGTGGTGAAAAGCACGTCTCCTTTCGTAGGTAAAACCTTAGACCAACTTCATTTGCGTTCTAGCTATCAATTAAATGTGTTGGCGATTGAGCGTTGGAAGCATTTCCGTCCAAGTTACATCATGCCTCTTGGCACATCAGAGATAAAAGCAAAAGATATTCTCATGGTGGATTTGGAACGCTGTGATTTTAATTTCGATATGTTTTGCCAAGAATTTCATCTAGAGCCAGCCGAAATTAAATCACAATCGTTTGATCAGCAGGCACGTTCCATTGGAATGGCCGAGTTAATTATTGTGCCGAACTCTGCCTGTATTGGTAAAACCACTGCAGAGTTACAATTCCGCACAAAATATGGCTTAAATGTGGTTGGGATTAAACGAGATGGTGTAGTGTTGAGTGATGCTTTTAAAGAAAAATATCGCTCAGGTGATTTGCTTTTAGTGATTGGCGATTGGCGACTTATTCAAGCAATGCGTGATCGTCGAAAAGATTTCCTTGTATTGAATTATCCGAAAGAAATGGAACGTGCTGTGCCGGCACAACGTCAAGCGCCGCTTGCCTTACTTTCCATTTTAACTATGGTGGTATTGATGGTTTCGGGTGTAGTACCGAATGTCGTGGCAGCGTTAATTGGCTGTTTAATGCTAGCTTATTTCCGTTGTGTGGATGCTAAAAGTGCTTATGACTCCATTCAATGGCCGAGCCTTATTCTGATTATCGGAATGATGCCATTTTCGACCGCACTTCAAAAAACAGGTGGAGTTGAGTTTGCGGTGAAATGGTTAACACAAATCATTGATGGATGGGGAATGTATCCTGTATTGATTGTGCTCTTTGTTTTTTGTGCATTAGTTGGGTTGTTTATTTCGAATACAGCCACTGCAATTTTAATGGCACCCATTGCGATTTCTCTTGCTCAGCAACTTAATGTGTCTCCCGTGCCATTTGCGATGGTCGTTGCGATTGCGGCTTCTGCTGCATTTATGACACCGGTCTCTTCTCCAGTAAATACCATGGTGGTGGGGCCTGGTGGCTACAAATTTGCTGACTTTATTAAAATTGGTGTACCTTTTACCTTAATTGTTATGTTGGTGACTGTTTTTATTGTGCCAATATTATTTCCATTTTAAATGAAAAGAGCGGTCAAATTGACAGCTCTTTTTATCTCTCAGCAAGATTATTTATTTAATTTCGCTTTGTAAGTTGGGTTCATTAAGTTTTCTACAGAAAGAATATCATCCAATTGTTCTGCGGTTAATAAACCTTTTTCTAATACGACTTCACGTACGCCTTTACCGGTTTGAGCACAGATTTTACCCACTAAGTCGCCATTATGGTGACCGATAAATGGATTTAAGTAAGTCACGATACCGATTGAGTTGAATACGTAGTTTTCACAAATTTCTTTGTTTACAGTAATACCGTCTACACATTTATCGCGTAAGTTCACGCAAGCATTGGTTAAGATGTCGATAGATTCAAACATTGCTTGACCAATCACAGGTTCCATTACGTTTAATTGTAATTGACCTGCTTCAGATGCGAAAGTGACGGTAGTATCGTTACCAATTACTTTAAAGCAAACTTGGTTTACTACTTCTGGAATAACAGGATTTACTTTTGCAGGCATGATAGAAGAACCTGCTTGTAATTCAGGTAAGTTAATTTCTTTAATACCCGCACGTGGACCAGAAGAGAGTAAACGTAAGTCGTTACATACTTTAGATAGTTTTACTGCGGTACGTTTTAATGCACCGTGAACCATTACATAAGCACCACAGTCAGATGTTGCTTCGATTAGGTTTTCAGCTGGTACACAAGGTAATCCGGTTACTTCAGAAAGGTGTTTTACCACTAATTCTGTATAACCTTTTGGTGTATTTAAACCTGTACCGATTGCGGTTGCACCAAGGTTTACTTCAAGGAGTAACTCAGCGATACGTTTTAAGTTACGTACTTCTTCTTCAAGTAATACTGCAAACGCTTTAAACTCTTGACCTACGGTCATAGGTACCGCATCTTGTAATTGGGTACGACCCATTTTTAAAATTTTAGCAAATTCTTTTGCTTTATTATCGAAACCATCATGTAAGTATTGGATTTTGTCGATAAGTTTCAAAATACTGTTATATACCGCAATACGGAAACCGGTAGGATACGCATCGTTGGTAGATTGACTAGCGTTCACGTGGTCCATTGGGTTAATAACATTATACTCACCTTTTTTATGACCAATTTTTTCAAGCGCGAGGTTAGCAACCACTTCGTTGGTATTCATATTGACAGAAGTACCAGCACCACCTTGATATACATCAGATGGGAATTGATCTAAGCATTTCCCCGTGGTAAGAATTTCATCACAAGCTGCCACAATCGCTTTTGCAATATCACTTGGAATTGCACCTAATTCACCATTCGCTAGGGCTGTTGCTTTTTTTACCATTACCATGCCGCGAACAAATTCCGGTACATCAGAAATGGTTACATTAGAAATATTGAAGTTTTCAACCGCTCTTAAGGTATGGATACCCCAGTATGCATCTGCTGGCACATCACGTTCACCTAATAAATCCACTTCTTTTCTGTATTGAGTCATTTTAATCACCTTTTTTGGTTGTTAATTAATTTGAGGTAATTATAGGAATTTACATTGAAAATAAATTTGATATGGATCACATTTCAAATAAAAGGTGTAAGAGATATTTTCATTTCTCGCATAAATTTTTTTAGGGGGAAATCACCTGGCAATATTAATTTTATGCTGATTTTAGTTGCTCATCAATCTTCTCAAACAGTTTCTGAATGAGCTCAGCACGATGGCCAAGCACTCGTACAATAAGTCCACCTTCATTTAATTGAGAAACGCCAATCAGTAGCGTTTTTTCGCTTTCCTGCTGTTGAAGTGTTTGGACGATTTGTTTAACTTCAGTTGGTGTTTTCTGTAAATTGAGATAAACCAATGAGCCTTGATGTGAAAAATCTTCCATTTGGCTTAATGCGGTCAATTTCATTTTTACAGGCTGCCACTGAATACAATCCAAAACAAGCGGTTTAGTTTGCCCATTATTTTGTAGAAATTGAACTTTCAGATGAGAAGAAAATTGACGAAATTCAAAACGTTCATTGTTTGCTACTCGACCAATAGCCACAATCTCTCCGTAAATCAGAACGCTATTAGGTTGCATATTGATTAATGTTTCTTGCTTAAATGCAGAATCCTTATGCAATACCAATGGGTGGGGCAAATAAAATAAACGACTATTCTCTTCAAGCTGAATGAAAGTGTTTTGTTCAGCAAAATAGCCTTCATTCATTGCCTGAACACGGGTAAAAGCCTGTGTATTTAAAGAAAGTGCGGTCGATTCTGCGAGTGTTATTTGAATATCAATACGATCCCCAGATAAGAGTCCTGGCGAAGAAGACATCTGAATGGCATTAAGTCCATTCGTCCAAGCATCCGAATAAGCAGGCAACGTCATCACTTTGAAAGGAGGAGTAGCAAAATACTCCGAAAGCTGAGTTTTACCGCTTGAAGAAAGTTTGGTTGAGAGTTTTAGCGTACTGTTCATAATTGATTAAATTTGTAAAATACCCTCTCAAAAGAAGAGGGAAGGATGATTTATCTCACTAACGCTTTCGGCTCTTCCACATTTTTCAATAAGGCGTATTTTTCAATCCAGCCAATCACACCATCTAAATTTTCTTTCTTCATTAAGTTGGTAAAGATAAACGGTTGGCCGTTACGCATACGACGTGCATCACGTTCCATAACGCTTAAATCAGCACCAACGAATGGTGCTAGGTCAGTTTTGTTAATCACTAATAAATCAGAACGAGTAATACCAGGACCGCCTTTACGCGGGATTTTTTCGCCTTGTGCAACGTCAATCACGAAAATAGTCACATCTGCTAAATCAGGGCTAAAGGTGGCAGATAAGTTATCACCACCGGATTCAATAAAGACGATTTCTACATCGGGAAAACGTGCAATCATTTCATCAACCGCCTCTAAGTTCATAGACGCATCTTCACGAATTGCCGTATGTGGGCAACCACCCGTTTCCACGCCCATAATTCGCTCAGGCGGAAGTAGGCTATTTTTCGTTAAAAATTCCGCATCTTCTTGGGTATAAATATCGTTAGTGATCACCGCCACGCTATAACGGCTTGCCATTTCACGAGTCAGTTTTTCAATTAACGCGGTTTTGCCTGCGCCAACGGGGCCTGCTACGCCAATTTTAATGTAGTTACGCATAATGTTCCTTTTGTTGATTATCATAGAGGCTCATTCTTATAACCTCTGCAATATGTAAAAATTTAATAAAAAATGACCGCTCTTACGACATATAAAGTCGCGTATAAAGCACTTCGTGTTGCATAGCCCGAATATCATTCGCCAGCGTTGCCGCACCAAGCCATTCTTCGTCGGGGTCAAGGCTTAATTCCACCGCTTGTACGAGCGAGCCACGCAAGTCAAACAGAATATCTTGCCCATCCATTTGGCTGAGCGGAATGAGTTTCACACCATTGGTAATGGTGCCAACTGCCGCATTGTAGTAAAAGGCATACAAGGTATCCGCTTTGCTGAGCCCCATCGCTTGCGCTACCATCACAAACACAATCGGGAAATAGCCTTGCACGGTTTTATTTTGAATCGCTTGCTGAAATTGTCTCAACATTGGGTGTTGTTCATAGCGGATAAAAATTTTTAATAACCGCACGCCGAGTTTAAAACTGCCTTCGCGACTTTCTCGCGCAATTTTAGTCGCAGATAGCGAATGGTCTAATTCGCACAAACGGTCAAAATCATTGGTAGCCATAGCTTCAAATGCGAGCGAAAGATAAGCGCCATCGTTATACACCCAGTTTTGCAAAAGCTGGGTTTGCACATACTCTTCAAGAGTTGCTTTAGTCGAAACAACGCCTTGCTGGACGAAAGTTTCTAAACCGTTTGAATGGTTAAAGCCCCCGATTGGTAAAGTGGGGTCAACTAAGTGCAACAATGCACCTAAATCTGACAGGCTTCGGTTTAATGCTGGTGCCAATTTCCATCTCCGTGATGATGATAACCGTGATGATCGTGCGAATGGCTATGTGAATGCCCGTGCCCTTGTGCAGAGTTTGCCCTCAACGCTTGGCTTAAACGGCGTTCTGCTTTTTGAGGATGAAATCCCGCCGCTTGTAACCATTCAAACATCGGCTTATCATAAGGTAATGTTACTTCATCACCATCTAAAAAGAGTGGCGAATGTTTGTTACCGATTTCATAACACGCCCGTGCCATTTCAGGCAAGGTTTTCGGTGATAATACAATCACTTCGCTTGGCAAGATTTCGATCACAATCGCCAACTCATCACTGATAAACACCACATCATCGTGTTTTAAACGTTGCCCTTCCTTTAACAAGCGAAAAGCCACTTCACGCCCCGTATCAGTGGTTTTACGCAAAATATTCCGTTCGCTTTCATACCACTGCAATGCCACGCGTTCAATGGTTTGATGTGTAATTTTGCCTTCAGCTTGGAGGCTAGTTAAATCGCCTAGAATGGTATCCATAATAGGGAGAATTGGAGTGAGGATTTTCATATTTCGTCTTATGCCTGTGGTTTTGTGCTAAACAAAACCTCATATTTTTCATTCATCTCTGCCGCCCAAGCGGTTAAATTTAGAAATTCTTTTGCAAGATCTAATCCAATTTTTTCCGCTCTGAATAAGAACCAATCAATGACTGCGACTGCCGTTAGCGTGCCAATGTTTAATTCCTTGCCAAATGGTTTTAAGTCTTGCTCAAGTCTTACAAAACTTTGACGGTTACGTTCGGTTAGTTGTTGATGGCGAGCTGTCCACCATTCACTTTCAGGGCGAAGCATTTTTTCCGCCATCATCGGCACAGTATTTTCCATAATGCCATCTGCTAAGTTATGTAAGGCGAGCACCGCCCAACGTGACTTGCCACTTTCTGGAATGAGTTTTGGCTCTACCTTTCCTTTTTGATCAAGATATTCACAAATCAGCAAACTGCCATAAAGCCAATTACCACAATTACGTTCTAATGCTGGCACTCTACCCAGCGGATTTGCCTGATTATGCGGAGAGCTTGCATCAAATGATGAACCAATTTTAATTAGTTCAGTTTTGTCTAAGAGTTGTTGATATTTCAACGTCACCAGCACTTTACGCACATACGGGCTGGTGGTGGAGTACCAAAGTTTCATTGTAAATTCTCCTCAAAAGAATTATTTTTACCAGGATAACAAATTATTCTAGGATAAATTATTTTTTTTGAAAAATACCTTTGGCTCTAGGTCCATAATTACGTATAAGAAGAGAGTTATGCTTTAACCCAATTAAGTTTTTTTGATAAATTGTTTGCTTCGAGTTTATTTTCTTTATTACGAGTTCGTAATGACGTAACATACTTATTATGAATATTTTCTGGCGGTTTTCTTGTGTATCGTTTAATTTCTTTTTTTATAGGTCTAGATATTCTGCAGCAGTGTGTTAAATCTAAACATTCTTCAACATTAGAAATATTTTGACTAATTCCATATTCCTCTAATGTATATTTAATTTCATCATAATCTATCAGTAATTCATTCTCATCAATTTCTACCTCAAATATAATATAGTCCTGGCAAGAATTATTATTAGAAGCAGTTTGTATATTCCCATAGTATGCAGCAACAGCAATATTATCTGTTAAGTATATATAACCTTGCTCTGTTTTTGAATCTTCAGAAAATTCAGAGTTCTGGTTTAATTTTAATCCATCACTTAATATACTGTCTAAGTTACTTGCAGGTGTGCCGTGATATAGTTTCATTATAAATTTCCTTGTGTATTGAGTATTTTACCTTTATACCAATTCGAAAGTGAATGTGTAATGATATTAGAATATAAAATATCGTTGTCCTAATGGCACCGTATCCACGGGTTCGCAGGTAATTAGCTCGCCATCTACACGAACTTCATAGCGCTCTGGATCCACTGTAATTTCAGGTGTCGCGTTGTTGTGAACGAGATCTTTTTTACCCACACTGCGACAGCCTTTCACAGCAATGGTTTCTTTGTGTAAGCCGAATTTAGCACGAATATCGGCTTTTTCAGCGGCTTGTGAAACAAAGAATACTGCTGTTTGTGCTGTGGCTAAGCCTTGTGCGCCGTACATTGGACGGTAGAATACAGGTTGCGGTGTTGGAATTGAGGCGTTCGGATCACCCATTTTCGCGTAGCTAATAAAGCCTTTTTTAATTACCACTTCTGGTTTTACCCCAAAGAACATTGGTTTCCATAACACGATATCCGCAATTTTGCCCACTTCTAACGAACCAATATGATCTGCAATACCATGTGCAATCGCTGGGTTGATAGTGTATTTCGCAATGTAGCGCTTAATGCGGAAGTTATCGTTTCCTTCATTGCCTAGCTCACCACGTTGCATTTTCATTTTATCTGCCGTTTGCCATGTACGAATAACGACTTCGCCAATACGTCCCATTGCTTGAGAGTCTGAACTCATAATCGAGAATACGCCCATATCATGCAAAATATCTTCTGCTGCAATGGTTTCAGGTCGAATACGGCTATCAGCGAATGCCACGTCTTCTGGCACGCGTTTATCTAAGTGATGGCAAACCATCAACATATCTAAATGTTCATCAATGGTGTTTTTCGTAAATGGACGAGTCGGGTTGGTTGATGCAGGTAATACGTTTGGATACATCGCCGCTTTAATGATATCTGGCGCATGGCCGCCCCCCGCACCTTCAGTGTGGAAGGTGTGAATTACACGTCCATCAATTGCTTTCATCGTATTTTCTAAAAAGCCACTTTCATTTAGTGTATCGGTGTGAATGGCCACTTGAATATCCATTTCATCTGCCACTTTTAATGCCGAATCAATTACTGCAGGCGTTGCGCCCCAGTCTTCGTGGATTTTTAAACCTAATGCGCCCGCTTCAATTTGTTCGCGTAGCGGATCTAAAGTTGAGCAGTTGCCTTTACCGAAAAAGCCCACGTTGACTGGTAAAGCTTCTGCTGCTTGGAACATACGTTCCATATGCCATGCACCAGGTGTACAAGTGGTCGCGTGTGTACCGTCAGCGGGGCCTGTTCCGCCACCAATTAGCGTGGTAATCCCACTTTCAATCGCATGTTGTGCTTGTTGAGGGCAAATAAAATGAATGTGGGTATCAATACCGCCAGCGGTTGCAATTAAATGTGCACCATTATGCACTTCTGTGCTTGCACCGATAATCATATTCGGTGTAACGTTATCCATGGTGTCAGGGTTACCCGCTTGACCGATGCCGACAATACGCCCATCGCGAATACCAATATCGGCTTTGATAATGCCTAATTTCGCATCAATGATCATCACGTTGGTAATCACAAAATCCAATACATTTGGATTGTCACGAGTTGCGGTGCCACTTTGCGCCATGCCATCACGCACACTTTTACCGCCACCAAATTTACATTCATCACCTTTGGTTAATAAATCTTTCTCAATAGTTGCCCATAAATTGGTATCGCCTAAACGGACTTTATCGCCAACGGTTGGGCCATAAGTTGCTACATATTGAGCTCTTGAAATTGTTAATGCCATTTTGCCCTACCTTATAATTTGCCATCAATTTGATTATGGAAGCCGTAAATAGTTTGCGAGCCACCAAAAGCCACTAACTCGACTGATTTCACTTCACCCGGTTAGAAACGTACTGCATTGCCAGACGGGACATTTAAGCGCATTCCGCGCGCTAAAGTGCGGTCAAATTTAAGGGCATTATTGGTTTCAAAGAAATGGTAATGCGAACTGACTTGAATTGGTCGGTCGCCTGAATTGGTTACTTCGATTGTGACGGTTTTTCTGCCAACATTGGCAATAATATCGCCTTCAGCTAATTGATATTCGCCTGGGATCATTTTATTTAAATCCTTCTATCTTAAAATTTTCATGGAAAGCCCCCCTCTTTAAAAAAGAGGGGCTGGGGGAGATTTCTTGCGTTATAACTTTACGCACAAAGCCGAATTTTCTTCTGACAAATCTCCCCTTCCCCATCTTTGCTAAAGATGGGGAATGTTCTTTTATCTAATCGGATTGTGCACAGTAACAAGCTTCGTCCCATCTGGGAAAGTTGCTTCAATTTGTACTTCGTACACCATCTCAGCAACGCCTTCCATCACATCTTCAACAGTGAGCAACGTTGCACCATATTGCATGACTTCGGCCACACTCATGCCATCTCTTGCCGCTTCTTGTAAATGGCTTGCAATGTATGCGATTGCTTCAGGATAGTTTAATTTTACGCCACGCGCTTTGCGTTTTGCGGCTAGCTCACCGGCTAAAAAAAGCATCAATTTCTCTTGTTCTCTTGATGTTAAATGCATATTGTTATTCCTTTTTTTGTTTATTATGCAAGACGGGCAGAATTTTACGTAAAAAACGACAGAATAGGAAAAATATTTTATTAGATTTTTTTAATAATACCCCTTGAAATCATAAAAATCCTCCTTATATAGGGAGTGCGTTAACTAATTTTTAAGAAGGAAATTAATCATGAATATTCGTCCTTTACACGATCGTGTAATCATTAAACGTGAAGAAGTAGAAACCCTTTCAGCTGGCGGTATTGTATTAACTGGTTCAGCAGCGACTAAATCAACCCGAGCGAAAGTATTGGCAGTGGGTAAAGGTCGTATTTTGGAAAATGGTATCGTTCAACCTTTAGATGTAAAAGTTGGGGATACAGTTATTTTCAATGATGGTTATGGCGTGAAAAGTGAAAAAATCGATGGTGAAGAAGTGTTAATCATTTCTGAAAACGATATTTTAGCGATTGTGGAATAATTTAAATTAAGGAAAAAAGAAAATGGCAGCAAAAGATGTAAAATTTGGTAATGATGCACGCGTAAAAATGCTTAAAGGCGTGAATGTATTAGCAGATGCGGT
Source organism: uncultured Haemophilus sp. (assembly GCA_905205995.1). Classification (GTDB taxonomy): domain Bacteria; phylum Pseudomonadota; class Gammaproteobacteria; order Enterobacterales; family Pasteurellaceae; genus Haemophilus_D. The sequence goes on from CAJLFU010000015.1 coordinate 29,629, forward strand.
AAAAGTGACGCTTGGTCCTAAAGGTCGTAATGTAATTTTAGACAAATCATTTGGTGCACCAACCATCACTAAAGATGGTGTATCTGTAGCACGTGAAATTGAATTAGAAGATAAATTTGAAAACATGGGTGCACAAATGGTGAAAGAGGTTGCCTCTAAAGCCAATGATGCAGCGGGTGATGGTACAACGACTGCAACAGTTCTTGCTCAAGCTATCGTAAATGAAGGCTTAAAAGCAGTGGCGGCAGGTATGAACCCAATGGATTTAAAACGTGGTATCGATAAAGCGGTAAGTGCGGTTGTTTCTGAGCTTAAAAATTTATCTAAACCTTGTGAAACTTCTAAAGAAATTGAGCAAGTAGGGACAATTTCAGCTAACTCTGACAGCATTGTGGGTCAATTAATTGCTCAAGCAATGGAAAAAGTAGGTAAAGAAGGTGTGATTACCGTAGAAGACGGTACAGGCCTTGACGATGAATTAGCAGTTGTGGAAGGGATGCAATTCGATCGTGGTTACTTATCACCTTATTTCATCAACAAACCAGAAACGGCAACGGTTGAATTAGATAATCCATACATTCTTTTAGTGGATAAAAAAGTATCAAACATTCGTGAATTACTTCCAGTATTAGAAGGTGTTGCAAAAGCGGGTAAACCATTATTAATTATCGCTGAAGATATCGAAGGTGAAGCGCTTGCAACTTTAGTGGTGAACACCATGCGTGGTATCGTGAAAGTTGCAGCAGTGAAAGCACCTGGTTTTGGTGATCGTCGTAAAGCAATGTTACAAGATATTGCGATCTTAACTGCAGGTACTGTGATTTCTGAAGAAATCGGTATGGAACTTGAAAAAGCGACATTAGAAGATTTAGGTCAAGCGAAACGTGTAGTCATCAACAAAGACAATACTACGATCATCGATGGTGTGGGTGATGAAGCTCAAATCAAAGGTCGCGTAGCGCAAATTCGTCAACAAATCGAAGAATCAACTTCTGATTATGACAAAGAAAAACTTCAAGAACGCGTGGCTAAACTTGCCGGCGGTGTGGCTGTAATCAAAGTTGGTGCAGCAACTGAAGTTGAAATGAAAGAGAAAAAAGACCGTGTAGATGATGCATTACATGCAACTCGTGCTGCGGTTGAAGAAGGTATTGTTGCCGGTGGTGGTGTTGCCTTAGTTCGTGCAGCAACCAAAGTCGCGGCAACCTTAAAAGGTGATAACGAAGAACAAGATGTAGGTATCAAACTTGCATTACGTGCAATGGAAGCGCCACTTCGTCAAATCGTCACTAACGCAGGTGAAGAAGCATCAGTTGTGGCAAGTGCGGTTAAAAATGGCGAAGGAAACTTCGGTTATAACGCGGGTACTGAACAGTACGGTGATATGATCGAAATGGGTATTTTAGATCCAACTAAAGTAACTCGTTCAGCGTTACAATTCGCCGCTTCTGTAGCGGGCTTAATGATCACCACAGAATGTATGGTTACTGATCTTCCAAAAGATGATAAAGCCGATTTAGGCGTAGCCGGCATGGGCGGTATGGGAGGCATGGGTGGAATGATGTAATTCCCCTTTGCGAAAGAAAGTGCGATCGCTTTTCTTTATAGAAATGCGATCGCATTTTTATTTGTGTGGTGCTACACTTTAATGGTTTTCGATGATTTTATAGGTATAACAATGACAATTTCCCAAACTGAACTTAATCAACAACTCAAATCTGCCGGTATTGGTATTAATGCAACTGAATTACATGGTTTTTTGAGCGGCTTAATTTGTGGTGGACTGAAAGACCAAAGCTGGTTACCACTTTTATATCAATTCAGTAACGACAACCACGCTTATCCAACCGTATTAATTCAGCCGATTACCGAAATCTATGAACAGATAGGTAAAACCTTAGGGGACGCAGAAGGGTTTGATTTTGAATTGGGATTAACAGAAGATGAGAGCGTGTTTGCACGTGCAGACAGTTTATCAGACTGGGCAAACCAATTTTTACTGGGTTTAGGTCTTGTTCAGACAGAATTGGATAAGGAAAAAGGCGAAATTGGCGAAGCGGTAGATGATTTACAAGATATTTGTCAGCTTGGTTATGATGAAGAAGACGACGAAGAAGAGCTTTCTGAAGCATTAGAAGAAATTATTGAATATGTTCGCACCATTGCGATGTTGTTTTACACGCATTTCAACGATGATGCACAAGAAATAAAACCGATATTACATTAAAAGGAGCGAAACATGGATCTCGCATACATGGCGGCATTACCGCAAGAAGAATTTACAGAACGTCGTCAAAAAGTGTTAGCACAAATGCAGCCAAATTCTGCCTTATTGCTATTTTCCGAAATTGAAAAACGTCGTAATAACGACTGCGATTTTCCTTTCCGTCAAGACAGTTACTTTTGGTATTTAACGGGTTTTAATGAGCCAAATGCCGCATTGTTATTAATTAAAACGGAAAATGTGGAAAAGACGGTTGTATTTCTTCGTTCGCGAGATCCTTTGCTTGAAACGTGGAATGGTCGCCGATTAGGCGTTGAGCGCGCACCGCAAAAACTGAATGTCGATGAAGCGTATTCTATTGATGATTTCAAAACAGAATTTCCAAAATTAACGGAAAAATTGACCGCACTTTATCATGTGGCAGATCGTCATCCTTGGGGAGATAAATTATTAGCCGAAAGTGCGGTGAAATTTTACGCTGTTTTTGATTGGCAGCCTATGTTAAGTGAAATGCGTTTAATCAAATCACCAAACGAAATTCGCTTAATGCAGCAAGCGGGACAAATTACAGCATTTGGGCATATTAAAGCGATGCAAGTGACCCGTCCAAATCGTTTTGAATATGAAATTGAAAGTGAAATTTTGCACGAATTTAATCGTCACGGCGCAAGATTTCCGTCTTACAATTCCATTATTGCCGGGGGCGATAATGCCTGTATTTTGCACTACACCGAAAATGATCAACCATTAAAAGATGGCGATCTTGTATTAATTGATGCAGGCTGTGAGTTTGCTATGTATGCAGGCGATATCACGCGTACGTTCCCTGTAAATGGTCAATTTACCCAGCCACAACGTGAGATTTATGAATTAGTGTTAAAAGCACAAAAACGTGCGATTGAGTTATTAGTGCCAGGAAATTCAATTAAACTGGCGAATGACGAAGTGATTCGTATTAAGACTCAAGGCTTGGTGGATTTAGGTATCTTGAAAGGGGATGTAGATAAGCTGATTGAAGAAAAAGCCTATCGCCAATTTTATATGCATGGTTTAGGCCATTGGCTTGGCTTGGATGTGCACGATGTTGGTCGCTATGATAATGATCGTAGCCGTACACTTGAAGTAGGCATGATCATTACCGTTGAGCCGGGCATTTATATTTCTGAAGAAGCGGATGTGCCAGCTCAATATAAAGGCATTGGTGTGCGTATTGAAGATAACTTGTTGATGACTGAATACGGCAACAAAAATCTGACAGCAGCGGCACCAAAAGAAATCGATGACATTGAGAATTTAATGAAAAATTGAGAAAAATTCTCAAATTTGTGATCTAGTGCAAGTTTTTCCTGTAGCCAAAGTGCTACTATGCAGTTAGATAAAAAAAGGCCAATTAAATCAGTAAGGAGTTGATTATGTATAAACACGTTTTAGTTGCGGTAGATCTTTCTGATGAAAGTGAATTTCTACTCAAAAAAGCCGTGGGAATTGCAAAACGCAATGATGCGCAACTTTCCATTATCCATGTAGATGTAAACTTCTCGGATCTCTATACTGGTTTGATTGATGTCAATATGTCATCAATGCAAGATAGAATTTCGAGCGAGACACAAAAAGCGCTAATTAATTTAGCAGAACATGCTGGTTATCCAGTGAAAGAAAAATTGAGCGGTAGCGGTGATTTAGGTCAAGTTTTGACGGACGCTATTGATCAGTATGATGTAGATCTACTAGTGACAGGTCATCACCAAGATTTCTGGAGTAAATTAATGTCTTCAACACGTCAAGTGATGAATACCATTAAAATTGATATGTTGGTTGTGCCACTTCGCGACGAATAGTGATCAAAAATTATTTTAGCCCTATTAAAATAACGTAAATTTTAACCGCACTTCTCAATCAATGCAGTAGAGTGCGGTTTTCTTTTTTAAGATCAGTGAAAAAGCCTTTTTCTCTCTGTCAAAATATGCAAGAATAGTGAGCTTATTTTATAAATCGTGATCGAGATAGAGACACAAGGTTTTATCAATGAAAACAACAGCAGAAATTAGACAGTCATTCCTTGATTTTTTCCATAGCAAGGGGCATCAGGTCGTCGCAAGTAGTTCACTTGTGCCTGAAAACGATCCGACATTGCTTTTTACCAATGCCGGGATGAACCAATTTAAAGACGTGTTCCTTGGTATGGACAAACGTCCTTACTCACGTGCGACAACCGCACAACGTTGTGTGCGCGCAGGTGGTAAGCATAATGACTTAGAAAACGTCGGTTATACGGCGCGTCACCATACTTTCTTTGAAATGCTCGGTAACTTCAGTTTTGGTGACTATTTCAAACATGATGCGATTAATTTTGCGTGGGAGTTCTTAACCTCTCCACAATGGCTCGGTTTACCAAAAGAAAAATTATGGGTAACCGTATATGAAACCGATAATGAAGCTTATGATATTTGGCATAAAGAAGTTGGTGTGCCAGCAGAGCGTATTATTCGTATCGGTGATAACAAAGGTGCGCCTTATGCATCAGATAACTTCTGGGCAATGGGTGACACAGGTCCTTGTGGTCCATGTACTGAAATTTTCTACGATCACGGTGATCACATTTGGGGTGGACCTCCTGGTTCTCCTGAAGAAGATGGTGACCGCTATATCGAAATTTGGAACGTGGTATTCATGCAGTTTAACCGTCTAGCAGACGGTACCATGGAAAAATTACCGCGCCCATCGGTTGATACAGGGATGGGTTTAGAGCGTATTTCTGCCGTGTTACAACACGTAAACTCTAACTATGAGATCGATATTTTCCAAAAATTAATTGCGAAAACAGCTGAAATCGTAGGAACAACAGATTTAACAAACAAATCATTACGCGTAATTGCAGACCACATTCGTTCTTGTGCATATTTGATTGCAGATGGCGTGATTCCATCAAACGAAGGTCGCGGTTATGTATTACGTCGTATTATTCGTCGTGCGGTACGTCATGGCCACTTGTTAGGGGCAAAAGAAGCCTTCTTCTATAAACTTGTGCCGACTTTAATTGAAGTCATGGCGGAAGCAGGCAAAGAAGTTAAAGAAAAACAAGCTAATGTAGAAAAATTACTTCGTTTAGAAGAAGAACAATTTGCTCGTACATTAGAGCGCGGATTAAGCTTATTAGACGATGCGCTAGCTCAAGTGAAAGATGGCGTGTTGTCAGGTGAAGTTGCCTTTAAACTTTATGATACTTATGGCTTCCCACTTGATTTAACTGCTGACGTATGTCGTGAGCGTGATATTGCAATTGATGAGGCAGGTTTTGAGCGTGAAATGGAAGCACAACGTTTACGTGCACAATCTGCAAGCCAATTTGGCATGGATTACAATAATGTTATTCGTGTAGAAGGTGAAACGAAATTTGAAGGTTATACTGAATCAGAATCTTTAGCCAAAGTGACCGCACTTTTCCATGATGGTAAATCAGTAGAGAGTATTACTGCAGGCCAGAGTGCTGTGGTAATTTTAGAAAACACGCCATTCTATGCGGAATCAGGTGGTCAAATTGGTGACAGCGGTTATTTAACCTCTCAAGGCGTTCAGTTTAATGTAAAAGATACTCAAAAATATGGTCAAGTATTCGGTCATATTGGTGAGTTAGAACAAGGCAGTTTAAAAGTCGGACAAACAGTCAATGCGGTTGTGGATGCAGCAAGACGTCATCAAACGTCACTTAACCATTCTGCAACACACTTATTACACGCCGCATTGCGTCAAGTTTTAGGTCACCATGTAGTGCAAAAAGGATCATTAGTATCCGATACAGCATTACGTTTTGACTTTGCTCATCCGGAAGCGATTACCAAAGCACAGCTTAACGAAATTGAAACGTTGGTAAACCAAAAAGTACGTGAGAATTATGTGGTTCAAACGGACATAATGGATATCGAAGCGGCAAAAGCAAAAGGTGCAATGGCGTTATTCGGTGAAAAATATGCTGATGTGGTACGTGTTTTAACAATGGGTGATTTCTCCGTTGAACTTTGTGGTGGCATTCATGCTAAACGTACCGGTGATATCGGTTTATTTAAAATTGTGACGGAAACTGCAGTTGCAGCAGGTGTTCGTCGTATTGAAGCGGTAACGGGTGAAAATGCAATTAATTGGTTACATAACCAACAACGTATTCTTACTCAAAGTGCAGATTTATTTAAATCTGACGTTAATACCCTTGTTGAGAAAATTCAGCAACTTCAAGATAAAGCGAAGAAAGCGGAAAAAGAATTACAAGGATTAAAAGAAAAAGCCGCAATGCAAGCAGGGTCCGATTTAGTGAAAAGTGCGGTTAAAATTAATAATGTTTCTGTAATCGTACATCAACTAGACGGAATTGAAACTAAATCGTTACGTGTGATGGTTGATGATTTAAAAAATCAACTTGGCTCAGGCGTAATTGTATTTGCATCTATTTTAGATGATAAAGTCAACCTCGTCGTTGGCGTAACAAGCGATTTAACTACTAAAGTGAAGGCTGGTGAGCTAGTGAATTTAATGGCTCAGCAAGTTGGTGGGAAAGGCGGTGGTCGCCCTGATATGGCAATGGCAGGAGGCTCCCAACCAGAAAATGTGAATCTAGCATTAACTGTCGCACAAAACTGGTTAAGCAATAATCTGTAGTACAAGCAGGTCGGTGGGATGCCGATCTTTACTTGATTGATAGGGATATCTAATAAATGCAAACTAAGGAGATAAAAGATGTTAATCTTAACTCGAAAAGTTGGCGAAAGTGTTCTCATTGGAGACGATATTTCTATCACGGTTTTGAGTGTACGTGGAAACCAAGTCAAACTCGGTGTGCAAGCGCCTAAAGAAGTATCCGTTCACCGAGAGGAAATTTACCAACGAATTCTGCAGTCAAAAGATGAACATATAGATGGGGCATCTTAGACCGACGAGTTTTATGAATGTTTTACATTCTATTTATAATTTAATTAACGTTTTTCAAAAAATTAAACCCATTGGTTTGCAAGATTTTAAAAATAACGGAATTTGAGTTATAAAGGTAGAGAAGGAACTTTTCCAACTTAAATCTATCAAAATTTAATAAATAATGACCGCACTTTTGTGTTACAGAAGTGTGGTCATTGAATATTTAAACAAAAAGGAAATCTAATGAAAGCAATTATTCCCGTAGCCGGCTTAGGCACCCGTATGTTGCCCGCAACAAAAGCGATTCCAAAAGAAATGTTAACACTTGTTGATAAACCACTGATTCAATATGTTGTGAATGAGTGTGTGGCTGCTGGTATTAAAGAAATCGTATTAGTCACACATTCTTCTAAAAATGCGATTGAAAACCACTTTGATACGTCTTTTGAGTTGGAAACCATGCTTGAGAAACGTGTTAAACGTCAACTTCTGGAAGAGGTTCGTTCTATTTGTCCTAAAGATGTGACCATTATGCACGTTCGCCAAGGTAATGCGAAAGGTTTAGGTCATGCGGTGTTATGCGGTCGCCCTGTCGTTGGAAACGAGCCATTTGCAGTGGTTTTACCTGATGTGCTTTTAGCGGATTTTACGGCAAATCAAAAGAAAGAAAATCTTTCTGCGATGATTAAACGTTTTAAAGAAACACAAGCAAGCCAAATTATGGTAGCGCCTGTTGCTGCGGATGAAGTGAGTAGTTATGGTATTGCAGATTGTGGTGGCATAGAATTGAAAGGTGGCGATAGCGTTAAAATTAACAGCATTGTTGAAAAACCATCTGTTGAAGAGGCTCCATCAAATCTTGCCGTTGTAGGTCGTTATGTGTTCTCTGCTGCGATTTGGGATTTATTAGAAAGAACACCAGTTGGTGTGGGCGATGAAATCCAATTAACGGATGCAATCGAGATGCTTATTGCGAAAGAGACCGTTGAAGCGTTCCATATGACAGGCAGAAGCTTTGACTGTGGTGACAAGATTGGCTATATGGAAGCCTTTGTAGAATATGGTATTAAACACGATAAATTAGGTAAAGAGTTTAAAGCTTTCCTAAAAGATCTTGTAAAAACCTTATAATTGACTGAAACCACCGAAAGGTGGTTTTTATTTATATATTTGGATTACACAATATAAAAGATAAAAAAGAAGGCATCGTGGTGATGCCTTCTTCTTTTTCTATGAAACGAAATCTTAGTTATTTTTCGCTAATAAAGTGCGGTAGATAATACCACCTAAAATACCACCGATAATCGGCGCAACCCAGAATAACCATAATTGGTCGATTGCCCAAGAACCTTGGAATAACGCAACAGCAGTACTACGCGCTGGGTTTACAGAAGTATTTGATACAGGAATGCTGATTAAGTGGATTAAAGTTAAACCTAAACCAATTGCGATTGGCGCAAAACCTGCAGCTGCATTTTTATGAGTTGAACCCATGATTATTAATAAGAAGAATGCAGTCAATAATACTTCTGCTACAAATACCGCTTCTAAAGAATAACCTTCAGGAGAATGTTCACCGTAACCGTTAGATGCGAAACCAGCAGTCACATCAAAGCCCGCTTTACCTGATGCGATAAGATAAAGTGCAGCACCCGCGACTAAACCACCAACTACTTGAGAAACGATGTATGGAAGAGCATCTTTCGCAGAGAAACGACCGCCAGCCACTAAACCAAGTGTTACAGCTGGATTAAAGTGACCACCAGAAATGTGGCCTACAGCGTAAGCCATGGTTAATACGGTTAAACCAAACGCAAATGCAACGCCTACATAACCGATACCTAGGTTGACAGAAGCGGCAAAGATTGCACTACCACAACCACCGAAAACTAACCAAAATGTGCCGAAGAATTCAGCAAAAAGTTTTTTTGACATAATAGACCTCAATATTAAACATGTCGTTATCTTCAAATAACAATAATGTATTGCGAATACAACGGGTATTTAGTCAAAGGTAATGGTTTTTAGTTCTGCAAATTATTGTAAATGTTTGTAAGTAAATGTAAGGGAAATAGCATGCTATACTTTTAGCCGTCTAGATTGTCATTTTGCTTATTTTTCATTAAAATACAGATGAGTTATCAGGTTATTTAAGGTGCATTATGGCAAACTGGGATGGCAAATATATTAGCCCTTATGCAGAACATGGCAAAAAGAGCGAGCAAGTCAAAAAAATTACCGTTTCTATTCCAATTAAAGTATTGGAAATTTTAACGAATGAGCGTACGCGTCGTCAGTTAAAAAGTTTGCGCCATGCAACAAATAGTGAATTGCTTTGTGAGGCATTCTTGCATGCTTTTACTGGGCAGCCATTACCGACTGATGCAGATTTAATGAAAGAACGCCATGATGAGATTCCTGAAAATGCCAAAGAGATCATGCGTGATTTAGGCATTGATCCTGAAAGCTGGGAATATTAATTTTATCCTTTTAATCCTTCCAAAATACTGCATTCAGGGCAATCATTGCCCTGACAAGCATTATGCCATCGTTCCAATTCCTCTACCATTTTTTGCAAGTGATGAATTTGCTCATTCAATGTTTTAATATGCTGAGTAGTGAGTGCTTTAACTTCTCGGCTACTACGATTGGGATTATCCTGTAATTGCAAAAGTTGGTGAATTTGTTGGAGTGAAAACCCTACATCTCGAGAGTGACGAATAAAACGTAGTCGTTCTAAATCCTTTTCTTCATAGTGGCGATAACCAGAAAGGCTTCTCTGCGCTGGTTTTAATAAGCCGGACTTTTCATAATCTCGAATTTGTTTACTTGATAAACCCACTAATTTTGCCACTTCACTAATGTTCATAAAAAATCCTTGACCTTAACCTTATGTTAAGGTTTATAGTAAGCTCAATTTCAATCTATATCAATAATTAAGGAGTAAATATGAAATCAATTACATTACATGTAACGGGAATGACTTGTGGTGGTTGTGTGAAAAGCGTCACTAGAGTGTTGGAAGAGCTTAAAGGCGTAGAAAAAGCCGTTGTAACACTTGATGACGGTAAAGCAGAGATTACCTTTGATGAAAGTGCGGTCAGCATTGCACACTTAATTAAAACAATTGAAGACGCAGGTTTTGATGCAACAGAATAAAAAAATAGCCATTCAAATCGAAGGAATGACCTGTCAATCCTGTGCTAATCGGATTGAAAAGGTGCTGAATCGAAAAGATTTTGTCTCTGAAGCGGGTGTGAATTTTGCTGCTGAGGAAGCGAATGTGGTATTTGATTCATCTCAGGCTTCAGAACAAGATATTTTAACAATTATTCAAAAAGCGGGATTTAATGGCATTCTAAAGCAAAATGTATTGCCTAGCGCAGCTAATGAAACGAAGATTAGTCCACGTTTATGGTTGCTTTTTTTCATTAACATTCCTTTTTTAATCGGAATGTTCGGGATGATGTTTAATCATCATTCTTGGATGATGCCGCCGATGTGGCAATTTGTTCTTGCGAGCATTGTGCAACTCTGGTTAGCCATTCCTTTTTATAAAGGTGCGATTGGTAGTATTCGAGGTGGTTTGGCCAATATGGATGTACTCGTGAGTACTGGTACGTTGGCGATTTATCTCTATTCGGTCTTTATGCTTTTTTATCATCAGCCAATGGAGCATGATGGTGCATCTCATGTTTATTTCGAAGCATCAGTGATGGTCATCGGTTTCGTCAGCCTTGGGAAATTTCTTGAGGAAAGAACGAAGAAACAAAGCTTAAATAGTTTGGGACTATTATTACAACTCACGCCAAAACAAGTGAGTGTTCAACGTGAAAATCGTTGGGAGATGATTCCTCTCGATCAAGTAAAAATAGGCGATATTTTACGAGCTAATCAAGGTGAACGTATTGCAGCTGATGGCGTAGTTGAACAAGGGAGTGGTTGGTGCGATGAGGGTCATTTAACCGGTGAATCTCAACCATTAGAAAAAATGTCTCAAAGTCCTGTGCTTGCGGGGGCAATGGTGACACAAGGTAGCCTTATTTATCGAGCCAATCAACTCGGTCAGCAAACGCTATTGGGCGATATGATGAAAGCGCTCTCTGAAGCGCAAGGTACAAAAGCACCGATTGCTCGTTTTGCTGATGAAGTGGCTTCTGTATTTGTGCCTGCCGTGTTATTGATTTCAGCAATGACATTTGGATTAACCTGGTGGATAAAAGGAGATTGGGTTACCGCTTTAATTAATTCAGTTGCTGTGTTAGTTATCGCTTGTCCTTGTGCGTTAGGACTTGCCACACCTGCTGCCATAATGGTCGGTATGGGCAAGGCAGTAAATGCAGGGGTTTGGTTTAAAGATGCAGCATCTATGGAAGAAGCGGCGCATGTGGATACGGTGGTATTAGATAAAACAGGAACGCTAACTCATGGCGATCTCAAAATAGCTGCTGTTTGGCAACCACAAAGTGCGGTCTATTCTGAGGAAGATTTGTATCGTATTGCGGCTTCCGTTGAGCAAAATGCCAATCATCCTTTAGCTAAAGCGATAGTCCTGGCAGCACAGGAAAAATCACTTGAAATTCCGACCGCACTTTCAGTTCATTCAGAAGTGGGGCAGGGGATATCTGCTCATATTGAAGGAGTTGGTTTGGTTAAAGTGGGGAAGCCGACCCATTGTGACTTAACCTTACCAGATAATATGCCTCAAATTTGGCAAATTGCGAGTATTGTTGCGGTATCTGTAGATAATAGTCCAATCGGTGCCTTTGCATTAGCTGATAGTCTAAAAGAGGATAGTTTACAAGCGATTCAACGCTTACATCAACATAATATTGATGTGGTGATGATGAGTGGCGATCAGCAATCTGTCGTTGATTATGTCGCCCAACAAGTAGGTGTGAAAACTGCACAGGGTAATTGCAGTCCACGTGACAAAGCCGCTTATATTGAGGCATTACGTCAGCAAGGCAAAGTAGTAGCAATGGTTGGTGATGGTGTGAATGATGCACCAGCGTTAGCGATGGCTAATGTAAGCTTTGCGATGAAATCGGGTTCTGATGTTGCAGAGCAAACCGCATCGGCGACACTCATGCAGCATTCGGTGGATCAGTTAGTCGATGGATTAATGATTTCTCGTGCGACATTAAAGAATATTAAGCAAAACTTATTCTTTGCTCTCATTTACAATGTGCTAGGTATTCCACTTGCCGCATTGGGCTATTTAAGTCCTGTATTGGCGGGCGCAGCAATGGCGATGAGTTCGCTTTCTGTACTGTCCAATGCATTGCGATTAAAACGCGTGAAAATAAAATAAGAAAAAGGCGATATGAAAATATCGCCTTTTGTTTGAACTAACTTTGTTTCCATAATGGAAGTTGAATTGTGACGGCAAGTCCACCTAAATTACTGGATTCTGCCCATACTTTCCCATGGTGTTCATTAACTACGTTATAAACAATGGTTAAGCCCAACCCTGTTCCACCAGTGGCCCGTGTTCGGGTTTCATCTACACGATAGAATGGCTTAAAGATTTTATCAAATTCTTCAGGTGGTAACCCTAAGCCATTATCATCCACTCTAATTTGTAGACAGTTCTCATCCTGTTCATTTTTTTGTAAGTTAATAGTTAGGAAAATACGGTCTTTGGTGTATTTCAATGCATTACGAACAATGTTTTCAATTGCACTGGTAAGTAAGCTAAGGTTGCCATAAATCATGTGTTTTTCAGGATGTAAAATAGAGATATTGACATCACAAGTTATTTTGCGTTGTTCTGCTTCAAATAAGGCATCCTTTATAACATCGTCCCAGAGTTGATCAATAGAAAATAAATTGTGCTCCATTTGAGAATGCATTTGTTGACGGGAAATGAGCAGCAATTCACTGATCATTTTATCCATTCGTTGTATTTCTTTTTCAATACGTTTTACCGGTTCAATATCACCCGTTTGATGACGAACCAGTGCAGTAGAAAGTTGTAAACGCGTTAATGGTGTTTTTAATTCATGCGAGATGGACGAAAGTAGATTGTGTTGGTTTGAAATTAGATTATTAATCGCAATCGACATTTTGTTAAAACTTTGACCGACTTCTCGCAATTCTGATGGACCATGATTTGCTAACTCATTATCAACTTTGAAGTTACCTAATGCCACGCTATTCGCGGCTTTTTGCAAATTGGTAATCGGTTTGACGATGGTATGAGTGAACCACCAAAGCAAAGGAGTCGTGATAATTAACGTTAAGAGCAGCAAGATCCAAGGGTGATCAAGCATATAACGTAAGATTTCTTGTTGGCCATTTGCTCGAGACACAAAGAATAATTCGGATGCTTGGTCAGAATCACCAATATAGACTTTAAAAGGTCCTGCAATTTGAATATCTTTAAACGTTTTGCGTTGTGGCTGGGCAAAGTTACTTGATTCTTGGGCGAACTGAGCAATATGTATTCTTTCTTCGCCTAAAGCGCCAAAGATTTCTTTTTCAGGCGTCATGATGACTGGGCGAGCTGAGTCGAATTTATCAGTTGGAAGCACAGGAACGCCTGCGAGGATACCATTGATTCTATTGTTACGAATCGATTCGACGAGTTTCTTTTGATAGCTCGATATTTCATTTTGATTTAAATCTGAGTATAAGCGGCTATCAAAATAAGGGAGGGCAACCAAAAGCGCGGTCATGGCAAAGAATGCCAACCAAAAGACAGTGAATGTGCGTATAGTGAGCTGATTTAAGCTGAATTTCTTAATAAGCATTATTCACAAACCAATAAATAACCACGACCACGTAGCGTTTTCAGCCATGGTAAGCCATTGTCTCTTTCTGGAAGTTTTTTGCGCAAGTTTGACATATGCATATCAATCGAGCGATCGAAAGGAGAAAGGTGTTTGCCAAGCACATTCATACTTAATTCTTCACGAGAAACAATTTGTCCAGGGCGAAGCACAAGTTTATGAAGTAGGGCAAATTCAGAGCCAGTTAGACCGAGATCTTGACCTTTATAAGAGGCTTGTTGAAGACCCAAATGAAGCACTAAACCCGCAAATTCTAACGTATTTTCTTCTGATGAAAGTGCGGTCGACTTTTGAGAACTTTCTGATGGGCTAACACGGCGTAAAATAGCTTTAATGCGGGCAACCAACTCACGATCGTTAAATGGTTTTGGTAAATAGTCATCGGCACCAAGTTCTAAGCCCAGCACACGATCGATTTCTTCACCACGCGCAGTAAGCATCATTACAGGGACGTTTGATGTTTGACGAATTTTCTTGAGTGTTTCAATACCGTTTAATACAGGCATCATAACATCCAATAAGACTAATTGGTGACTTGAATTTAACTTGTCTAATGCTTCTTGACCATTATTCGCGACTTCGACTTCAAAACCAGTCAATCGTAAAACTTCTGCAAGTAAATCTGTTAGTTCAATATCATCATCAACTAATAGAATTTTTGACATTTTTATTCCCTTGTAATACAACGAACCTGCTTGATATGACAAGCAGGTATTGTTTTTTTATGACTACCAGAATTTCCACCAGCTTTTCTTACCTGCATTTTCAGGTGTGCTGATAATGGTATTATTTTCGTCTTGTTTTGCCACTTCAGGTAATGGCTTATCTAATTCTGCACTGCTCACTAAACCGTTTTGATCGAATTTCACTGTAAATGTGTGCTGTTCAGGTTTTTGGTAAGAGTGTTGTTGTAAGAACACGTAATACCAAGTTGAGTTACTATAAGGATCAATTAAAACTGGTGTGCCAAGTAAATATTGTACTTGTTGGGCTGTCATGCCAGGTTTTACTTGTGCCACAGTGGCTGCTTCTAAATAGTTACCTTGTGGTACATCAATACGATAAACGACTTTTTGTACAGTTGAACAAGAAGTTAAGCTTAATGCCAAAACAACTGCACCTAAAAATGTTTTTAATTGCATATTTTTTACCTTTTACTGCAAAGTTATGTCAAATGATACCGAAACTTTATGATCTTGCCAAATTAATTATCGCACTTTAATGCTTTTTGAAGTTGATCTTTCAAATTTGGTGGTATCCCTTTGATTGTTAAAGTATCTGTAAGTGGATCCCATTCAATACGGTTATTCAATAAATCCGCATCAAAACTTAATGTCACCCCTTTACCGGAACCTGAAAATTTCGTTAATGTTTTTAAGGCTGAACGTACTGGTGGAATCGTTTCTTCCAAGCCGTAATCTTGCTCTTCTGTAAAGGTGACAAAAGGGCGCTCGTTTAGAGTCGGCAAATTAGCTGAAAGTTCAGTTAATGCAATCTCGTCGCCGCTTGCTAATTGACCTTTGCAGTATTCAAATACCTGCTTTTTAACCGCCTGAGTTTGTTCTTTGTTTAGTTCACCTTGTTCACAGTAGTCACTTACCGCTTGTAATAAGCATTGGTTTTGAACTTGTGGATTTAATCCTTCTTCTGCCCCCAAGAAATCCATAAAGAAGTCACTAATTTTACGGCCAACACGACCTTTAATGAAGGTAAGGTAGCGGTTTGAGTTTGCGTTCACTTGCAAATCCGTTAAGTTGATACGTGCCGCAATATCAAATTGTGTGATATCTAAGTATTCTGTACGGCGAATTTCAAGATTTTCGTCAACTAACATACTGATACGGCTATCCAACAAAGCAATGAATAGGTAATCCGTCGCTAAAAAATTATATTGGCATAGGATAAGGGTACCGCTGTCTGCAAAATTATATTTGCCTAATTCTTGCGCTAATAATTTTGTGGATTGTTGGCTGAAATTTAAAAAGTTGATTTCATTTTCTAATAAACGATTAAGATCTTGTGCAAAAATGGAATTCTCTTGGAAGACACCAAAAGCTTTGCCTTTATTTTGATAACCTTGATGTAATTGCAACATCATTTGTTCGACTTCTGGCGTAATGGTGAGAAGCTCATCACGCAACACGCTTTCCATGGAAGTAGTTTCATTTTCAGCGTGCTTAACTAGTTGATGTAGCACGATTTGATTAACCGTAATGCTCATAATTTTTTCCTTCGTAAAATTTACCTTAAATTATAACCGCACTTTTTATGCAAGAAAAAAGAAATTATTCAGATTGAGCAAATTATCGGGTATGATATGAGAAGTTTTTTTGTATTTAGAACAGGCTTAAACATTCCAAATGGCTCAACATTCAAAGTATTCCGATGGGCAAGTTAATGCCATCATTAACGATATGATTAGCGTGCTTGAAACTCACAAAGCACCCGTTGATCTTTCTCTTATCGCTTTAGGTAATATGGCTAGTAATTTATTAACCACTAGCGTGCCAGCTGCACAGCGTGAAGCATTAGCACAAGCCTTTGCCAACTCTCTGATGAATTCGGTGAAAACAAAGTAAAATGTGGTGGTTTAAAAAAAGCAAATTCAACGGACGTGAATACCGTGAAGAAACCTCACGAAAAATTTCGTGGGGGCATTGGTTTGCTTTTTTTAACATTATCATCGCAATTCTTATTGGTAGTCGTTATGCCTTTCTCATTGATTGGCCAGACACCTTACTCGGCAAAATTTATTTCTTTATCAGCTTATTAGGTCATTTCAGTTTTTGTGTTTTTGCCTTGTATTTGCTAGTGATTTTCCCGCTGAGTTTTATCATCAAAAATCACCGCACTTTCCGTGGGTTAACGGTGATTATCGCGACAATTTGCACTACTTTATTGCTGTTTGATACAGAAGTGTTTAACCGTTTTAATATCCACCTTTCTTCTATCGTTTGGAATTTATTAGTTAATCCTGAAAAGGGTGATCTTTCAAGAGATTGGCAAATTTTCTTTGCGCCAATGCCGATTATTTTGCTAATCCAAATGCTTTTCTCCCGTTGGAGTTGGGAAAAATTACGTAGTTTAGAGCGTCAAAAATGGCTGAAAAAAGTGGGATTAGTGCTGACATCTACTTTTGTTGCAACACATTTAATTTACGCTTGGGCGGATGCATTTTTATATCGTCCGATTACCATGCAACG
>CAJLFU010000016.1 GCA_905205995.1 uncultured Haemophilus sp.
TGAGTTTTTCAGAATTATAGCGGATTTTAAAAAAATAAAAAAAGAGAGAACATTGCGGCTCTCTCTTTTCATCATTAATGACTCTTATAAAGATTTTTAGCTATTGATGGAATAAGGTAAGGGTTCAATTTTCAGAACAGTTCCATCTTCAGGTAAACGGAAATGCGTCCCTTCTTCTAAATCGTTATTCATCACCACTTGCAACCATAAAGCGCCGTCAAAATTGACCGCACTTACGATTGTCCCCGTTTTACGCCAAGCCGTTTCTAACTGCATTTCTATTTCGCTACCGATTTTCGGTGTAACCGTGGTTTCCCCTGAAAGCACATACATCGCACGTTTATTGGCGCCACGATATTTGGCACGCGCGACAGTTTCTTGCCCGATATAACAGCCTTTAGTAAAAGAAATCGCTTGTTCGATAGCTTGTAGATTTAATGCCTGCGGGATAAATTCATTTTGCGTTTCCGCACTCAAGCTTGGTAAGCCCGCTTGAATATCCGCACAAAGCCATTGTTTTTCATCGCCATTAAAGGTGACATCTAAGGGTGTAGGATTGAGCAAAATTGTACGGTTTTCATCAATATCTAATTCAATCTGCGCTTGAATTCGACCGCACTTTTCACCAATCAAGCCGACAATTTGCCAATCCAATACTTGGAAAGTGACTTTTGAAAACACCGCGTATTTTTTTAAATGATCGAGTGGAGCCAATAAAGTTTTCGGCATTAAAATCAAAAACTGCTCTGCTGAAAGCTTAATTAAGCGGAATAACGAATTCATTTTGCCTTTAGGATCGCAATGCGTTGTCAGCGTTGAAGCGCCAGCTGCTAAATTCACCACATCACAAGTTAATTGGCCTTGCAGATATTTCTCCGCATCCACGCCCGCCACTTCCACCAAATCATAGTGGTTTAATGAAATAAATGTTGCCATGATTTTTCCTATTCAAGGTTTTGAATTTGCTCACGCATTTGTTCGATTAATACTTTTAATTCCACGGCAGAAGCGGTGATATCGGCATTAATGGACTTTGATGCCAAAGTGTTAGATTCACGATTGAGCTCTTGCATCATAAAATCCAGTTTACGTCCCACTGCCCCGCCTTTTTTCAAGATATTATTGGTTTCTTTCACGTGCATTTGCAGACGATCTAATTCTTCCGCCACGTCCACACGTTGCGCCAGTAAAATCATTTCTTGTTCGACTCGTTGTGGATCAAGTTGAATCTTCGCTTCTTCAAAACGTTGCAATAAACGCTCACGCTGCCATTGTAAAACCGCCGGCATTTGTGACCGCACTTTTTCAGCCTCCACCGTGATGCCATCAAGACGTTGTTGAATAATGGCTTGCAATTTTTCGCCTTCACGTCCACGCATTGCAATAAATTCCACCAACAATTCATCAAAAGCTGTCAACAAATCTTGACTGATGGCATCTAAATCCTGTTCAGCCGCTTCCACCACACCGGGGTAACGCAATACATCCGTTAAATTGATTTCGCCCTCGCCAGCTTGCGACTTAATCCATTGTAAAGATTGGATAACTTGATTCGCTAATTCTTTATTTAAATTGAGCTCAGCCGCCGCTTGTTTTTTGCTATCAATACGCAATGAACATTCAATTTTACCGCGAGTGAGATTTTGACGAAGTTTCTCACGCAAAGCATTTTCCAAGCCACGGAATTGCTCTGGCAAGCGGAAAAAGTTTTCCAAATAACGTTGGTTAACCGAACGAATTTCCCAAACTGCATCGCCCCAATCTTTCTTGATTTCAAGGCGTGCAAAGGCTGTCATACTATAAATCATAAGCGCTCTCCTACTATTGTCTCTTGTCTTAATTGATTTGCCGGCTATTTTATCGGGAAAGTTCGGTCATTTCTACCGTACATTTTGTAGAAGAATTTTGTTTTCCCTACTTTACACACTGTAAAGATTAAAATACAATCATCGTAAATTTATTATTACAACCTAAGGAAGATAAAATGAACAAGACCGTGGGAAGTACCTTACTTGTTGCAGGAACCATGATTGGTGCGGGGATGTTGGCAATGCCACTCACCTCTGCGGGGATTGGCTTAACTGCGACTGTTTTCTTATTAATTGGCTTGTGGGCGGTGCTTACTTTCACCGCACTTTTATTCGTGGAACTGTATCAAACCGCTGACAGCGATGCAGGGATCGGCACACTTGCTGCACAATATTTTGGTAAAGCAGGGCGAATTATTTCCACTGCTGTTTTAATTGTCTTCTTATATGCCTTAATTGCCGCTTACGTAAGTGGTGGTGGTTCCTTATTAATGGATTTACTCCCAGCCATGGGCGATAAAGACACCATGAACAAAATCGCGGTGCTTGTATTCACCATTTTCTTCGGTAGTTTTATTGTGATTGGTACGCACAGTGTGGATAAAATCAATCGCGTGTTATTCTTTGTGATGATTGCTGCTTTTATCCTAGTGCTCGCATTAATGCTACCGAACATCAAATTTGATAACTTAATGGCGATGCCAATTGATAACGCTTTAATTATTTCTGCAAGCCCTGTATTTTTCACGGCATTTGGTTTCCACGGTTCCATTCCAAGTTTAAATAAATACTTAGACGGTAATGTAAAATCCTTACGCATTGCGATTTTAGTGGGTTCAGGCATCACGTTATTTGCTTACTTTTTATGGCAGCTTTCGACGCACGGCTTACTCAGCCAAAATGAGTTTTTACAAATTTTACGTGAAGACGCCACATTAAATGGCTTGGTGAAAGCAACCTTAGAAATCACCCAAAGCCCAATTATTGCGAATGCGGTAAAAATCTTCTCCACTTTAGCATTGGTCACTTCATTCTTAGGGGTGGCATTAGGTTTATTAGAATGTATCGAAGACTTACTCAAACAATCTTTTGATATCCATGCGGGGCGTATTTCATTAGGTTTAATGACCTTTATTCCCCCAGTACTTTTCTCCCTTTTCTATCCGGAAGGTTTTATTCTCGCTCTGGGTTATGCAGGTCAAATGTTCGCGTTCTACGCAGTGGTTTTACCGGTAGCATTAGTTTGGAAAGCACGCTCAATTCATCCAAACTTGCCATATCGGGTATGGGGCGGTAAAGCATTGCTAGTACTTGTATTGGTACTCGGTGTAATTATTACTTCGATTCCTTTTGCTATCCGAGCAGGTTATTTACCTTTTGTTGTCGGTTAAAATGAGCGAAAAAAAGACCGCACTTTTAAGGTGCGGTCTCTTTTATTTGTTTTCATATACATGTGCCACTAACTGACCATTCAAGTATTCGCCAATATACACTTGCTCAATCGTCATGTTCTGTTTTTCTAACTCAGCTTTAACCCATTCTTCATCACGATCAATAATTTCTAAAACATCATCATCTAATTGTCCATCAACAATTAATGGATAACGTAAGTTATCATCGCCGTATTGAATAATCGAGAGTTGCCCATTTTGTTCGAATACCGCACGTTTAACCGTTTTGATTTCATAAATACCGGCAGCACGTAACTTAAACATGAGGTCATTAGCAGTAATACTGTGTTTCATACATTCAGCGGTTTTAACCTTACCGTTTGAAATCACCCAAACAGGTTTACCATCAATCAAAGATTTAACTAATTTGTTATGATTTTTGATAAAACGGAGGGTAAAAACCAATAATGTCCAAAGCACGAGCACGAGAGAGAACTGGAATACCCCAATACTATCGCTATAAATCACACCACCAATAATGCCACCTAGCACATAGTTTTGTACCTGATCCATCGCGGAAGTCGGTGCAAGGTTACCTTTTCCCATTAAGTTAATTTGGAGTACCAGTCCAATAATACCCATGGCCAATTTCAAGCCTAATAATGTGTAGCCATCCATTATTTATCCTCCTTATCAATCACAGTAACATTAGGGTTTACTAAGTTAATTGGGGATAAGGTATACGCTGAAAAATCATTATTAAAATGGACTTCGAAATACTGATCCCGAATATTTAAAATCATGCCGTTCATTAATGTACGGCTATTGGTACGAATATCTTCTTTCTGTAAATTTTGACTATCTTTCACCGAATTTAAAAATGTCACCACGCTAGAGATATCAGCTGCATAGACTTCATTTTGCTCATATTGCTTATATTGCACACCGAGCAAGAAAATAATTAATAAAAGAAAGATAATACTGAGATCGCGATATTTGGTTTGTAACCGATGACGTAAATATAAGCTTGTCACCACAAGCAATGCACCTAACGAGACAAAAATGGCGATATATTTAAAATAACCTTCAAAAGACATCGAATTTTCTAAAAAAGCAAAAGAGAAAAAAGACATTTGTCATTCCTAATTTTAAAGAGAAAAACAGGTTGCTACTGTAGCACAACGAAAACTGACTAGCTATTTTTATCACAGAAATTAAATTCGTTTTTCCGAAAAATCCCTTTTATAATGACCGCACTTTTGAAACAAAAAGAGAAAAATATGAAAGCAATTCAGCCCGAAGATCAGGGATATTGGCTGTTCACCAAAGGATCGACACTTTATTGGCAGGAAAATGATCTGCCTTTCGGAACAGCAAAGGAACTCGGCCTCACAACGCAAAAAGCAATGTTGCTCGGGAAATGGAAATCACAACCTTTATGGCTTGTGGCAGAAAATGATCAAGATGAACGAGAATACCTTTCCTTACGGAGTTTGTTGTCATTACCGACTGAAGATTTTCATTTATTAAGCCGAGGCGTGGAAATCAATCATTTTTTGAAAACCCACCAATTCTGCGGAAAGTGCGGTCAAAAAGCGGAACAAACTCACGATGAGCTTGCGGTTCAATGCACAAGTTGCGGCTATCGTACTTACCCAGTTATTTGCCCTTCGATTATTGTCGCCGTTCGCCGTGGCACAGAGATTTTATTAGCCAACCATAAACGCCATTACACGCCAGGCAAAGCAGGTATTTACACCACGCTAGCCGGTTTTGTAGAAGTGGGTGAAACCTTCGAAAATGCGGTTCGTCGCGAAGTCTTTGAAGAAACGGGGATTCGTATTAAAAACATTCGCTATTTCGGTAGCCAACCTTGGGCATTCCCTAATTCACAAATGGTGGGATTTTTAGCTGATTACGACAGCGGAGAAATTCAACTGCAAGAAACAGAACTGCATGATGCACAATGGTTTTCTAGCACTGCCCCCTTGCCAGAATTACCGCCAACAGGTACTATCGCACTCAAATTAATTAATGCGACGCTTGAGCTTTGCAAAGCGGAACAAAATAAATAAAGGAAAGTCCATGTCTGAATTAAAAAATGATCGTTATTTAAAAGCCTTATTACGTGAACCAGTGGATATGACACCCGTATGGATGATGCGCCAAGCGGGACGCTATTTGCCTGAATATAAAGCAACACGTGCAGAAGCGGGCGATTTTATGTCTCTTTGCCGTAATGCAGATTTAGCTTGTGAAGTTACCTTACAGCCACTTCGTCGCTATGCTTTAGATGCGGCTATTTTGTTCTCAGATATTTTAACTATTCCTGATGCAATGGGCTTAGGCTTAAGTTTTGGTGCAGGTGAAGGCCCGAAATTTGCCCATCCAATTGAAAACAAAAGTGCGGTCGAAAATTTACCGATTCCTGACCCTGAAGGCGAACTTCAATATGTGATGAATGCTGTTCGCACAATTCGTCGCGAACTAAAAGGCGAAGTGCCACTGATTGGTTTCTCTGGTAGCCCGTGGACACTGGCAACTTATATGGTTGAAGGTGGTAGCAGCAAAACCTTCAATAAAATCAAAAAAATGATGTATGCCGAACCGCAAACCTTACATCTTTTATTAGATAAAGTGGCGGATTCCGTGATTTTATACCTAAACGCACAAATCAAAGCAGGTGCACAAGCGGTCATGGTGTTTGATACCTGGGGCGGTGTATTAGGTCATCGTGAATATTTAGACTTCTCTCTGCAATATATGCACAAAATCGTTGATGGTTTAATTCGTGAACACGATGGACGTAAAGTGCCAGTGACCTTATTTACTAAAGGCGGCGGCTTATGGTTAGAAGCCATGGCAAATACAGGCTGTGATGCACTCGGATTAGACTGGACAGTTAATTTGGCTGATGCGAAAGCGCGTGTGGGTCATAAAGTGGCGCTACAAGGCAATATGGATCCAAGTGTGTTATATGCACCTGCAGAGCGTATTGAGCAAGAAGTGCGGTCAATTTTAGCTGATTTTGGACAAGGCAGCGGCCATGTGTTTAACTTAGGCCATGGAATCCACCAAGATGTGCCTGAAAGTGCACCTAAAATCTTCGTGGATGCCATTCACGAATTCTCAAAAGCCTATCATAAATAAGCGAGAAGAAAATGCGAAATCCAATTCACAAGCGCCTGGAAAATGTTGAAAGCTGGCAACATCTAACCTTTATGGCCTGCTTATGCGAACGCATGGCACCGAACTTTGCCCTGTTTTGTCAAATGACAGAACAGGAGCAAGCAGAAAAGACCTATCACAACATTCTAAACTTAGTGTGGGAGTTTCTAACGGTTAAAGGAGCGAAAATCAATTTCGAAAACCAATTAGAGAAGCTCGAAGAGATTATTCCTGATGTGAATAATTATGACTTCTTTGGTGTGGTACCCGCTCTCGATGCTTGTGAAGCATTAGGTGAATTATTGCATGCTATTATCGCAGGTGAGACGCTCGAAAAAGCGATTCAAATTAGCCAAATTTCGTTAGGCACGGTTTGTTCTTTGTTAGAAACACAAGAAAATCGTGATCTTTCTGAGAACGAACTGAAAAGCCGTGAAGAAATTGAAGAAGAACTTGACCTTCAATGGCAAATCTATCGCTTACTCAAAGACTGTGAAAAACGCGATGTAGACCTGATTCTATCCCTCCGAAACGAGATAAAACAGGAGGGCATCTCCAATATTGGTATAAAAATTGAGCAATAACGTGAGATTTGTCACAATTTTTACAAATCGCGCTTTTATTTCTAGCTAAGTTAGATTAGACTTGCCCAAGCCGTGGCAGTTAAAAGCTACGCTTATTTGAATAGAGTCAAATTTTAATTTAACAGAAGGTACAAATTTATGAACAAAACAGATTTAATCGATGCAATTGCAAGTGCAGCTGAATTAAACAAAAAACAAGCTAAAGCTGCATTAGAAGCTACTCTAGCAGCGATCACTGGCAGCCTTAAAAAAGGTGAGCCTGTACAATTAATTGGTTTCGGTACATTCAAAGTGAACAAACGCGCAGCTCGTACTGGCCGTAACCCACAAACTGGTGCAGAAATCAAAATCGCAGCATCTAAAGTACCAGCGTTCGTATCAGGTAAAGCATTAAAAGACGCAATCAAATAATTGGTCTTAAAACGAATTTTAATTAAACCCTGCTTTGTCAGGGTTTTTTGTTGCCTAAATTTTAACTTTACAATCATCATTTTGCCGATATAATTCCGAACCGAAACTTATTGCGAGATATAAATAATGAAACGAAACATTCAACACCGAAATACCCAACAACGCAGACATGCCATTATGCAGCTGCTGCAAGAACAAGGTGAAGTCAGTGTAGAACAGCTAGTACAGTTATTTGATACTTCTGAAGTAACGATTCGAAAAGATCTCACCGCATTGGAAAGTAATGGTTTTCTTCTTCGCAAATACGGTGGCGCCATTTTAATGCCACAAGAAATCATCGAAGAAGAACAAGATGATGAACTTTCGCAACGAAAGTTAGTCTTAGCAAAGGCAGCTGCAGAACGTATTCGTGATCACAATCGCATTATTGTGGATAGTGGCAGCACAACCGCCGCCTTGATTAAACAACTTAATCGCAAGCAAGGCTTGGTTGTGATGACGAATTCGCTTTCTGTGGCCACTGCATTACGTTCACTCGAAAATGAACCGACACTCTTAATGACGGGAGGCACTTGGGACACGCGTTCTGAATCCTTCCAAGGCAATATTGCCGAGCAAGTGCTACGTTCTTATGACTTTGACCAATTATTTATTGGTGCTGATGGCATTGATTTAGAACGTGGTACAACAACATTTAATGAGTTGGTTCGCTTAAGCCAAGTGATGGCTGAAGTATCTCGTGAAGTGATTGTGATGGTGGAATCACAAAAAATTGGCAGAAAAATGCCAAATGTGGAATTAACCTGGCAGCAAATTGATGTGCTGATTACCGATAACAAATTATCTCAGGCCGACAAAGAAGCCATAATGGCGCAAGGCGTAGAAGTAATTTGTGTAGATGTGGCATAAAGTGCGGTCAGAAAAACAAGACTTTTAATTTTAGTAAATAAGGAAAAACTATGTGTGGTATTGTTGGTGCGGTAGCACAACGTGATGTAGCAGAAATTTTAATTAATGGTTTACACCGCTTAGAGTATCGTGGTTATGACTCTGCGGGTGTTGCTGTCGTGGATCCAAACCATGAATTACACCGTGTGCGCTGCTTAGGTAAAGTAAAAGCCCTTGATGAAGCTGTTGCAGTAAAACCATTAATCGGTGGTACAGGGATTGCGCACACTCGTTGGGCAACTCATGGTGAACCTTCTGAAGCCAATGCTCACCCACATACTTCGGGTAACTTTGCTGTCGTACATAACGGTATTATCGAAAATCACGAAGAATTACGTGAATTACTGAAATCTCGTGGTTATGTGTTCAATTCTCAAACTGATACCGAAGTAATTGCTCACCTTGTTGAATGGGAAATGCGTTCAGCCTCTACTCTACTTGAAGCCGTACAAAAAACTGTAAAACAACTTACTGGTGCATACGGTATGGTGGTATTAGATCGCGAACATCCAGAACATTTAGTTGCAGCGCGTTCAGGCAGCCCATTAGTAATTGGTTTAGGGATTGGTGAAAACTTCCTGGCATCTGACCAACTCGCGTTATTAAGCGTGACTCGTCGTTTCATTTATTTAGAAGAAGGCGACATTGCCGAAATTACACGTCGCACTGTAGATATTTACGATGCAAATGGTCAAAAAGTAGAACGTGAAGTACACGAGTCTAACCTTGAAAATGATGCAGCAGAAAAAGGCAAATTCCGCCATTTCATGCAAAAAGAAATCTATGAGCAGCCAAATGCATTAATCAATACAATGGAAGGTCGTATCCTTCACAATAACGTGATTGTGGATGCTATCGGTAATGGCGCGTCAGAAATCTTAGAAAAAGTTGAACACATTCAAATTGTCGCTTGTGGTACCTCTTACAATGCAGGTATGACGGCTCGTTACTGGTTTGAAGCACTAGCTGGTGTGGGTTGTGATGTTGAAATTGCGTCTGAATTCCGCTATCGCAAATTCGTGACTCGCCCGAATAGCTTGTTAGTGACCATCTCTCAATCAGGTGAAACAGCAGACACCCTTGCAGCACTTCGTTTGGCAAAAGAAAAAGGTTACATGGCTGCCTTAACAATCTGTAACGTATCAAGTTCATCTTTAGTACGTGAATCGGATCTTGCATTCATGACCCGTGCAGGCGTAGAAGTCGGTGTGGCATCAACCAAAGCATTTACCACTCAATTAGCAGCATTATTAATGTTAGTGACTGCAATTGGCAAAGTAAAAGGCAATATCTCAAACGAACAAGAAGTGGAAATTGTAAAAGCGTTACAATCACTTCCTGCTGAAGTTGAAAAAGCCCTTGCATTTGATAAAGACATCGAAGCGTTAGCAGAAGACTTCGCAGAGAAAAACCATGCACTTTTCTTAGGTCGTGGTGAGTTCTACCCTATCGCAATGGAAGCATCATTGAAATTAAAAGAAATTTCTTATATCCACGCTGAAGCTTATGCAGCAGGTGAATTAAAACACGGCCCATTAGCGTTAATCGATGCGGATATGCCTGTTATCGTGGTTGCACCAAACAATGAATTACTTGAAAAAGTGAAATCAAACATTGAAGAGGTACGTGCTCGTGGTGGTCAGCTTTATGTGTTCGCGGATAAAGAAGCAGGTTTCACACCAAGTGAAGGCATGAAAATCATCACTATGCCAAAAGTGAATGAAATTATTGCGCCAATTTTCTACACCGTTCCAATGCAATTATTGTCATACCATGTGGCATTAATTAAAGGAACCGACGTAGACCAACCTCGTAACTTAGCGAAATCGGTAACGGTAGAATAAAGTGCGGTTGAAAATCAGCACGTTTTAATACAAAAAAGCACAGGTTTAATCCTGTGCTTTTTGTTTAAATAAACCGATAACCGTTTTCAGTCACTTCCAAAATGGAGGCATAATCCTTTCGCCAATCGCCTAACACTATTCGTGTGTACGCATTTTCCTGATGAATGGCTTCTCGATGCGTATGACCGTGAATTAACCAATTAACGCCGAATTTTTTTACCATTTGTGCCGTAAACGCTAAATTCACATCCATGATATCCAGCGACTTATATTGCTTGTCTTCTTTGCTCTTCGCGCGAATTTTCTCTGCGATTTTTAACCGCACTTTTAATGGCAAACATAAAAACAATCTTTGTCGCCATTTTTGATGCACTTTTCGGCGAAATTGTTGATATTTCACATCATCAACACATAAGGTATCGCCATGACAAATTAAGGTTTTCACGCCATAAAGATCAACACAATGATAATCAGGCAATAACGTTAAACCACAATCTTGAGCAAATTTTTTCCCGACGAGAAAATCTCGATTGCCATGAATGAAATAACAAGTAATGCCTTTTTCTGTCAGGTTTTTAATCAACTGTTTTACTTGTGAGATTAAAGGTGAGGCCTCATCATCACCAATCCAAAAATCAAAAAGATCCCCCAAAATATAAACCGCTTGGGCTTCTTGTGCTTTGTTTTGCATAAAATCGTTAAAAAGTGCGGTTAATTCTGGATGGGTTTCGCTCAAATGAAGATCTGCAATAAAATAAATGGGTTTCATAACTATTCCGTCATTTTTTTCATTAGATTAGCACACATTTTTGTGTAATTTGCTATACTTTCCAAAAATTTTAATTAGGTATTTTCTATGTTAAAAATCGCCAGAATTCTCATCGTTGCACTTTGTTGTATTTTAATTTGTGTGCTCGGTACGATCTATTCCTTTATTCGTTTTAAAAATCCAAGCAATGTGGGCGTTATGGCTCGCTGGTTTGGCCGCTTATACCCTTTATTTGGCTTAGAAGTAGAACACCGTTTTCCACAAAATAAAGAGAATATGCCGCGTTGTATTTATATCGGTAACCACCAAAATAATTTCGATATGGTGACCATCTCTTACATGGTACTCCCTCGCACGGTGAGTGTGGGTAAAAAAAGCCTAATTTGGATTCCTTTCTTCGGTATTTTATATTGGGTAACCGGCAATATTTTCTTGGATCGTGAAAATCGCTCTAAAGCACACAGCACTATGACGGAACTTGCTCGTCGTATCAATGAAGATAACCTGTCAATTTGGATGTTCCCTGAAGGCACTCGTAGCCGTGGTCGTGGCTTATTGCCATTCAAAACAGGCGCATTCCATGCAGCAATTGCGGCTGGTGTACCAATCGTACCCGTTGTGTGTTCAACGACACATAACAAAATTGATTTAAATCGTTGGGATAACGGTAAAGTGATTTGTGAAATGATGGAGCCGATTGATGTATCATCCTACACAAAAGACAATGTTCGCGAACTTGCTACTTACTGCCACGATTTGATGGAAAAACGCATCGCTGAACTCGATGCTGAAATTGCACAAGGAAAATAATATGTTGCGTCTTTCTCGTCGCCAATTATTAAAAACTACCGCAATTTCAACCGCACTCGCTGCTACACCTCAATCGGTATTAGCGGCATCTCGTGAAAAATTAACCATTCCTCCGTTGATGGAAGCGAAGCGTGGTCGTCCAATTATTCTTAATATGGAAGAAACCGGCTACAAATTAGATGGCTCCCATAGTGTCAGTGTATGGGGTTTTAACGGCAATTATCTTGGCCCCACTATTCGCATCAAATCGGGTTCTTTTGCAAAACTCAATTATCACAACAATTTGCCACAAAGTATTGCTCTCTCTATTCAGGGATTACAAGCCAGTGGCGAATTATTTGGTGGCGCGGCAAAAGTCCTCAAAAAAGGGGAATCTTGGGCACCAATTATCCCAATAGACCAACCTGCCGCAACTTGCTGGTATCGTTCTGCCACCCTTGCGAACTCTGCCTATCAAACCTATCGCGGCATTGTGGGAATGTGGTTGATTGAAGATGATCAAAGTTTAAAATCTCAGCTACCTCATAAATACGGTGTGGACGATATTCCATTAATCTTGCAAGATATGGAATTTAACGGTGATGGATTACAATTATTTAAGCAAAATCAACCACACTTTGTCGGTAATCGTCTTCTCGTTAATGGACAGGAAACGCCTTATCTTGACGTCCCACGCGGCTGGATACGTTTACGCTTACTCAATGCTTCATTAGCAAGAGCCTATGATCTCCGTTTAGATAACGAACAAGACATGTTGCTCATTGCCCGAGATTTAGGTTTTTTACCTCAAGGTAAAGCGATTAATTCTCTCATTCTTGCACCAGGTGAACGTGCCGAAGTGTTAGTCAATTTAAGCGAAGGAGAAGGCGTATCGCTTATCTCAGGCGCCAAACGTGGTTTCTTCGATAAAATTAAAAACGTATTCAGTTCAGGCAACGATTTTGCGGATAACACCGTTTTAGAACTTCGTCCACAAGGTGAAATCTCCGCATTCAGTAAAAAGATGAATGAGCAATTCAATACTGATGCCACGGCGATACTCGAAAGTAAAATCGCCCAAGAACGCACCTTTGAATTGGATGTAACAAATGGCTTAATCAATAAACAACGCTTCGATCCGCGCCGTGTTGATGTTTCGGCTAAAGTCGGCACCGTCGAACGTTGGATCATCAACAGCTCACTGCCAGTTGGCTTCACCATTCAAGGGGCTAAATTTGTTATTGAAAGCCAAGATGACATCAACATCGATGCGTCGGAACTTGCCTGGAAAGACACGGTTTGGGTGAAAAAGAAAGTACAAATTTTAGTAAAATTTGAACAACCTTCGTCAAATACTCATCCATTCTTATTTGGCTCATCCAATTTAATGCTAGCAGATATGGGCTGCCTTGATATAATGATCGTTCAATAAAATAATGATATAAAAAGGAATCTAACATGAAAAAAATCTCAACATTCGCTTTAATTGCGACCTTATTTTCAACTTGTACATTTGCTGCTCCAGAATCCAAAGATACCTCTAAAGAGCAAAAAAATGAATCAACAATTTATCTTTCAGTGTTTGATAGAACTCAAGAGCCATCACCCGATTTAAATAAAAAAGAAACTTCTCGCTCCAATAAAGCAGAAAAAGTATGCTGGGTAGCAACTGGTAATTTCGGTAAAAAAGCAACGGTAAGTGAAACCTTTAAAGCTCAAGCCCCAAGTGAATTCACTAGTTCGATTGAGAATGCAAAAGTGGTTTCATCACCAAATAAAAAAATCCATACCATCACTTATACCAGACCAACATTAGAAAATGGTAAATATATGATGAACTGCTGGACATTCGACCGCAGAGATCCAATCGGCAAATATGTGCTAACTGTCAAAATCGGTAAACACGAATTTGAAAAACAAGTTTTCCATGTGACTGAGTAGTTAAAAATACACAAAACGAGCACTTTTTAGTGGTCGTTTTTTGTTATTAATTACTTCTTGTGTATTAAAATTTCTATATTCTATGAATGTCTGCGTTGACAATCGTGTTCATAAATAGAATTTTAGAGATTTAATCTCTTTTTTATAGCTAATTAATTTTTTAAAGACTTAAAAATCAATATGACTGAAGACTTATATCAAAAAGTAATTCTAATTATATTTTCCACTTCTCTTGGCTGGTTAATAGCACAATTAACTAATATCTTAAAAGTTTCTAATGAAAGAAAGAAAATCATTAAACTTTTGAATGAAGAATTATCGGATATAAAAAAAGAAGTCGAGAGAATCCTATCTTATTATGCTAGAAATTTACAACTATATGGTGGAAATAAAATTGGCCAATATACAATGACTGGCATATCTAACCCAATATATACGAATTACTATAAGGATGCTTTATTGAAATTAAATCAAAATCAAAGAATTTCTTTCCAAATGATACACAATTTAGTTCATGCTCAGAATGAAAACTTGAAAAAATTAACTATTGAATTAGAAGTTGCACAAGATATATATAAAACTAGTGGAGCAAATAAAGCTATCAAAGTTAAAGGGAAAACAATCGGAGAACTATCTAAATCAGGATATTTTAATTGTCTAGTCTTAAACTGGCATCTAGAATTCCACTTAAAAAATCAAGAAAAACCAGATTTATCGCTATATTCTGAAGCTCATAAAGAACACCTGAAATTTTTAGATACCATTTCAGAAAAAATTGAAAAATTAGTAGAATCAGGAAAAAATATTAAAGCTGAAGAATTTGAAAAAAATTATCATGAATATTATTTTGATTAACTTGCTCCATCTAGACCAATTGTGTATTTATTTAAATCTCTAGAAAATGTTATTTCCCCTAATAATTATCTTTAAATAAAAAAATCCAATTCTCATACAAACGTTCTTTCCCTAGTCAAGGAAAATAATAAATGTAACTATAATATAAAGAAATACTACTATGCGCCAAGCACAACAAATCTTTGATTATGTAGCTAATCAATATGCGACACAGCCAGAATATCTTTGGGAAAAATACCCCGAATATGCCATCTTGCGCCATGGTAATGCCAAAGGGAAATGGTATGCGCTTATTGGCAAAATCAGTAAAACTAAACTTGGTTTAAAAGAAGAAGGAGAGACTGATTTTATCAATCTCAAATGTCCACCCGATATGGTGAGTATTTTGCGACAATCACCTAATTTCTTTCCTGCCTACCACATGAACAAAACTCACTGGCTAACGATTGTGTTAGATTATGGCGTAGAAACGGAAGAAATTTTCAAGTTGTTGGATTGGAGTTACGACTTAACAAAGTAGAAGAATTTAAAAACGCCTAAAAATTTAACCGCACTTTTGTCTTTCTTTACTTTAGTCACGGCTAGTAAGATAATTAATGAAAACCATTATCAAAATACAGGCATTGGGCCTGTTTCATTATAAGGAGATAACCATGACAATGAATAGACGTGATTTTTTAAGAATGAGCGCAGCACTTACGGCAGCGGGCATGTCGCCTTCTCTCTTTGCGGCAACAAAAGAGCAATTTACCATTTATGGCGCACCCGCGATGCCAAGTGTAACCATTGCGGTGGCGGCAGCACAAGGTAAACTAGCCAAACAAGCGGATGTAGCATTAGAAATTTGGCGTTCGCCTGATCAACTGCGTGCAGGCGTGGCAAGTGGGCAATTTAAAGTCATGATGAGCCCAAGTAATGTGGGCGTAAATTTACGTAATCAAGGGCAACAAGTTGGCATGGTGAATATTCTCACCAATGGGATTACGCAGTTGATGTGTAAAGGTGGTGCTATCACTTCACCGCAAGAATTGGTGGGTAAAAAAATCCTTGTGCCATTTAAAAACGATATGCCAGACATCGTATTGCAAGCTTTACTGAAAAAACTGAATATTGATATTAATAAAGTGGATATCACCTATGCGGCAACACCAACTGAAGCAATTGGTTTGTTCTTGATTAAAGATTTCCATGCGGCTATCTTGCCAGAACCAATGGCAAGTGCTGTTGTGCAGAAAGCTAAAATTGTCGGTACGGAGATTGTACGTGGCTTTGATTTAGTGAAAGAATGGGGACAAGCATTTAATACCAAACCGCTTATTCCAATGGCGGGTATTATTGCTAACGAAGAATACTTCCACGCACACAAGGCAGAGTTTGATCTACTTCACCAAGATTTAAGTGATGCGTTAAACTGGATTATGGCTAACCGAAAAAGTGCGGCTGAAATTGGCGCTAATTATCTTCCTGCTCCAGAAGCCGCGATTGAAATGGGCTTAGACGGTGCGCGCTTAACGGTGACCAAAGCCAGTGAACTGAAGAATGAGATCATGCAATTCTATGAAACCTTGATGGACTTCAATCCAAAACTCTTAGGTGGTAAATTGCCAGATGACAAATTCTTCTTGGCTTAATTTGAAACTGAATCACATAACATGATTAAAACTGACAAAATCCGTAAACCACAACCTGTCCTGTTTTACATCATCGACTACCTCTGGAGCGGTTTTACCGGCTTGAGTGTAGCGATGATGGTTGTTGCCTTGTGGGCTTGGGGCAGCGCAGTATTTGGTGAATTTATGCTGCCTGCTCCCGCGGATGTTTTTCAAAAAGCCCTTGATTTGCTCGATCATTTCCAACAAAACGAAATCGGTATTTCGTTATGGCGTTCTGTGGTGGGCATTACCATTGCATTAGTCGCAGGCTTAGCGGCAGGGCTGATTGCAGGTAGCTTTAAAACCGCTATGGCATTACTCAAACCCGTGATTACGATTTTGTTAGCCATGCCACCAATTATTTGGGTCGTGATGGCATTATTCTGGTTTGGCTTTGGTAATCCAAGTGTGCTATTTACCATTATCGTATTAGTTGCTCCGCTGACCTTTGCCAGTGCTGCTATGGGGATGGCAAGTGTAAACAAACAACATGAAGAATTGTTTGATGCGTACAAACTCGGATTGTGGAAAAAAATCCGCTATTTGTATGTTCCCCATCTCACAGGCTATGTGATTTCCAGTATTGGCGTCGCGGTTGCGATGGGCGTAAAAGTCGTAATTATGGCAGAGCTTTTGGGTGCCAATGAGGGTGTGGGAGCACAGATTGCCGATGCCAGAGCCATGTTAGATACGTCAACGGTCATGGCTTATGTGCTGTTGGTGATTGTATTTGTTTCCCTCTTTGAATATTTGATTACCAAGCCATTGGAAATCCTGTTTATGCCGTGGAGAAGATAATGCTGAGTTTAAAAAATGTGCGTTTTGAAATTCTCCGCGATCCCATCGTGCGCGATTTCAGTATGGCTTTACAACCAGGCGAAGTGAAAACCTTATTCGGCCCAAGCGGTTGTGGCAAAACCACAGTTTTACGTTTGATTTCAGGTTTGGAAACGCCAAAATCGGGCGAAATCAAGAATACATTCCGTAAAACGGGCTTTCTGTTTCAAGAAAATCGTCTATTAGAAAATCTCACTGCTATGCAGAATATCGCCATTTTTATGGATAATCCTAATGAAAATGAAATCATTGCGCTGGCAGAAGAGATCGGGCTTTCTTCGGGTGATTTGAATAAATATCCAACCGAATTATCGGGCGGTATGGCAAAACGCGTGGCATTTTTGCGTCTATTGCTATGTGGCTGTGATTTAGCCTTATTGGACGAACCTTTTGTCGGTTTGGATCGCGATTTACGTGATATTTTAGCCGCTATGTTAGTGGAAAAAATTGAGCAACAAGGCATGGCTTGCATTTTAGTGACGCACGATCGTTTTGAAGCCGCTCGATTAAGCCGAGAGATTATGCAGCTTTCTCCAAAAGGGATGGATGTGCAAAATGTGATTACCTTGCCAACGCCATTATCCGAACGTAATTCAGCCTTTGAAGAAACCGTAGTCGCACGCGAATTTCAAGGAATCCATTATTATGAATAATTTCTTTACCCATCCGATGCGACCCTTCTTTGTTGGTGCAGCCATTCTTGCGATTGTTGGTGCCTTGAGCTTTTTCATCAGCCCCGATGATCTCATCCTACACCGTAAAATTTTCTTAGAATTTATGCTACCAGCCGCATACGGCGGCTTTCTGACAGCTTCCATGCTCGAATGGACAAATTACAAAGGTAATTTAAAACCTATTGCGACGATTTTAGCGGTGCTCTTGCTTGCAGGATTGGTGTTATTGCCATTTTCACCGCAAACCGCCTCATTTTTAGTGGCGGCTTATTGGCTCGCGTTGTTACTCTTTTGTGCTTGGCTGTTTTGGTTGGATCGCAATACCGACAATTTTACTTTACTGATGTTACTTGCAGCATTTATGGTTTGTCAGACTGCTTATGCCATGACGGATAGTCTGAAATTATTGCGGGCACAGGTGCATTTGAATATGGCAGCAGTGATGTTTGTATCGATTCGGGTCAGCGTTCTATTAGGTGCAGAGGCACTGAAAGAAAGTACATTGAAAGATCCCGTATTTATCCCGAATGTCGTATATAAAAATATCGCGATTACATTTTTATTACTTCATACCGCAGCAGAGCTCTGGTTGCCTGCGCAAACAGCCGCGTTTACAGCCTTTGCCGTTGGCTTTATCTTGCTTGCCAAGTTGCGCGAATTACATCATCACGAACTGCTACGTAAACATTACATACGCACTTATTATTTCCTTCAACTGTTCGCCGCGATTGGTTATTTGTGGATTGGCATAAATAAATTAATTGATGAACCTACTGCCGATCCCTTACACATGGTGACACTCGGCGGTATTCTCGGCAGTATGATGATGATTTGGCTCACTGCAGGATTATGGCATAGTGGCTTTACGAAATTGGATTACCCAAAACTCTGCCGCCTTGCCGTACTTTGTCTTTTCACGGCGGCACTTTCCCGAGCCTGTTTGATGTATGTGGACGAGCTGTTTTTTATCACGATTCCGGCTATTTTAATTGCCATTGTGTTTGCGCTGTATCTCGCAACCTTTGTCCCGATATTCCGAAACAACGCGTTTACGGATGATCCGGAATAATGACCAATCCGCACATCAATGTGCGGATTTTTGATATTTTTTAGACCGCACTTAATAGGCTTTTAATTGGGCCATTGCTTTACAATCTGCGGCTTGATGATCATCTTCGGTAATTAAACTTTGTAGAAAATGTTTAATTTCAGTCAGTTCGGCAATCTTTTCTTCGACTGAAACCAAATGTTTTGCCAACATACTATCTACTTCACAATGTTGAGATTGCTGCGTTTTCATCTCATTAAAAAATTTAATTTCGGCAAGAGTGAAACCCAATGCTCGGCAGGTTTTAATAAATTTTAATTGCTTCAAACTGGCTTCATCATAATCTCGATAACCATTTGCCAGCCGTTTAGGCTCCGGCATTAAACCCATTTTTTCATAATAACGAATGGTTTCTAAATGAATACCGCTTTGTTTGCTGAGTTCGTTAATTTTCATTTTTCTAAAACCAAGTCTTGACCTTGTAGTTGCTACGGACTTTATACTTTATATCAAGTTAATTAAAGACACAATGAGGAGCATTATGTCCGACCATCATTCCCATGAACATCATGACCATTCATCTCATGAGCATATTCCACAAGATAAAAAAATCTTAGCACTCAGTTTTGCCATCATTACCGGCTTTATGATTGTCGAATTTATTGGCGGCTATTGGTTTAACAGTTTGGCACTCATGGCTGATGCGGGACACATGGCAAATGATAGCTTATCATTATTTTTAGCGCTGTTGGCACTTTTCTTATCCGCTCAAAAACAACGCTATATCGCCATACTCAATAGTGGCTCATTAATCGTCGTCGCATTGATGATTTTGTTTGAAGCGATTCAACGTTGGCAAAATCCCATCGAGATGATGGCATTACCGATGCTTGGCGTGGCATCTTTAGGATTATTGGTGAACCTTTTCGTTGCAAAGATGATGTTAAGCAGCGATCATGATAATCTCAATATCAAAGCGGCTTATCTACATGTACTGACCGATTTATTCGGTTCCATTATTGCTATTCTTTCGGGTATCAGTGCCTATTTTCTGGGATGGTTATGGGTGGATCCCTTAGCCAGTATGATATTGAGTATTCTTGTGCTAAAAAGCGGAATTGGAGCATTTCGCTTGGCATTAAAAAACACTTAAAAAATTAACCGTACTTTGTTTCGAGATTGATGAAGTGCGGTTAGTTTTTAGGGATTATTTCAACTCACCTCGTTCTACAATAATCCCCACATTACTGGCTTGAGCAACGGCTTTCGGTTTGCTTAATTTGAGGCGTAACCATGAAATCCCAAAACGTTGTTGTAATTGTTCTGCTACTTCATAAGCCACTCGCTCAATCAATAAAAATGGCTTAGCTTGAACATAATCTAAAATAAATTGGCTCACTTCTGCATAATTAAGGCAGTATTGCACATCATCCGTTTCTGCGGCTTTTTGACAATCCCACGCCATTTCCAAATCAAAAACGAGCTTTTGTTTAATTTGTTGTTCCCAGTCATACACGCCAATTTGTGCGAAGACCACTAATTCTTCAATAAAAATACGATCCATCTCTCATTCCTGTAAAAATATAGTGGGCTTATGCTATCAAGTTTGGTTAAAATAACGAACAAGTTTTTCAAATACAATCAAGATTGTGGAGCACAAAATGAGCCTATTTGCCCTTTTTTATATGATTTTTGCTTATTTACTGGGGTCGATTTCCAGTGCAATTTTGATTTGTAAGGTAGCTGGCTTGCCTGACCCGCGAAAAAATGGTTCTCATAATCCTGGTGCGACCAATGTATTGCGTATTGGCGGACGTTGGGCGGCGCTTGCAGTATTAATTTGCGATATTTTAAAAGGGATGTTACCTGTTTGGGCGGGTTATTATTTAGGGCTTACGCAATTTGAATTAGGCATGGTTGCATTAGGGGCTTGCTTGGGACACATCTTCCCTATTTTCTTTCAGTTTAAAGGTGGGAAAGGTGTAGCGACCGCATTCGGTGCCATTGCGCCCATCTCTTGGGGGGTAGCTGGCTCAACGCTTGGCACTTGGTTGTTAGTCTTCTTAATTAGTCGCTATTCTTCATTAAGTGCTGTCGTTACGGCACTTCTTGTACCGTTTTATGTTTGGTGGCTTAAACCAGAATTTACCTTCCCCGTTGCCTTAGTTTGCTGTTTGCTGATTTATCGTCACCACGACAATATTCAGCGTTTATGGCGAGGCCAAGAAGATAAAATGTGGGGAAAATCCAAGAAGAAATAAATAAAAAAACCTGTCAATAATCGACAGGTTTTCTTTTTATCAAAACGGCTTAGAAATCAACCGCACTTTTAAGTTTTTTCAGTGCGTTTGCTTCAAGCTGACGAATACGTTCTGCAGAAACATTATATTTTGCTGCAAGATCGTGAAGGGTGGCTTTCTCATCATCTAACCAACGTGCTTTGATAATCTCTTGGCTACGTTCATCAAGGTTAGCTAATGCTGTACCTAATTTTTCTGTGGCTTGCTCTTCAAAGTTTTCGCTTTCAAGTTCTGCCGCAAAGTTTGAGCTTTTATCTTCTAAATATAAAGAAGGTACATAGGCTTCGTCATCATCGTCTGTTGGCAAATCAAAGCCCACATCAGCCCCTGTCATACGGGATTCCATTTCAATGACATCTTCTTTTGACACGCCAAGCTCATTCGCCACCATATCCACTTCGTTTTCATTGAACCAACCTAAACGTTGTTTCGTTTTACGTAGATTAAAGAACAATTTACGTTGTGCTTTTGTGGTAGCGACTTTCACAATACGCCAGTTGCGAAGGACATATTCATGGATTTCAGCTTTGATCCAATGCACCGCAAAAGATACAAGGCGAACACCCACTTCCGGATTAAAACGTTTTACCGCTTTCATTAATCCGATATTACCTTCTTGAATTAAATCTGCTTGCGGTAATCCATAACCTGAATAACCACGCGCAACATGAATAACAAAACGTAAGTGTGATAAAACTAATTTTTTTGCTGCTTCAATATCACCGTTATAATACAAACGTTCTGCTAAGCTTTTTTCTTCCTCTGCAGTCAGCATCGGATATTCGTTTGCTGCTCGAATATAACCTTCGATGCTACCTTGAGGTACTAACATCATTTGAGTTTCTTTATTCATTCTTCTCCTCACAGCATGCGGAGCGACGCCCCGACTCATTACTTATTTGTTATTGTATAACAACTATTGTCATTATACCTCAATTTGTTTTATTTGACAGTTTTTAACGATTAAAAGTTCAAATTAATCAATAAAAATTTTCCAAATTAGTTTAATGGCACAAGTGAATAAACTACATTCTCTGCCACCACTTTAAACAATAAATCAATATTCGGGTGTTTTCCAGGATTTTGTTTCGCATCCTCAACATGTTCTGCAAACCATTCAATGCCTTGTTGTGCGGAAGTGCGGTCCAATTTTCCGTTAAATTTTTCTGCTAACGCGTTATAAAGACGAAGCGAGCCAAGCTTGCCTGGTGCAGCAGGAATATGATGAATCACGGTTTCACCGTTTAACACATCCAAACCTGTTAGATGCTCAATGCTTGGTAAAGTCTCTAAAATGTCTTTAAAGTTCATGATTGCTTTCCTCTGTAAATTAACTAATGGCTTGCTCTGAATTCACTTCGCCATTTGCGCCCATAAAGCGTACCTCTGGCTGTAAATACACACCAAATTTATCTGCTACGGTTTGACGGATATGATGTGCAAGCTTAACAATATCCTGCCCAGTGGCATTGCCTTTATTAATCAGTACTAAAGCTTGTTGTTGATGAACCGCCGCGCCACCGATTTGAAATCCTTTCAAATGGCATTGATCGATTAACCAACCCGCTGCCAGTTTCACTGAACCATCCAGTTGTGGAAAGTGCGGTAGATTTTCGACCTGTTTTTGAATTTTCGCAAATTGCTCTGCACTCACCACGGGATTTTTGAAGAAACTGCCCGCATTACCAAACTCTTTAGGATCGGGCAATTTGCTGCGGCGAATATAGCACACTTCATCAAACACTTGTTTTGCCGTTACAGTTTGAGGATCAAAATTCACTAATGAGCCATATTTTAAAATCGGTTGCCAATTTTTGGCTAATTTCAATCCAACCGCTGTAATCACATAACCTTGCGCATAGCGATGTTTAAAAATACTTTCACGATAGCCAAATTCACATTCATTCGCCTGTAAGCGGAATTGTTCGCCCGTGTTAAGATTCAGTACATCCACGTAATCACACACATCTTTAAATTCTACGCCATACGCGCCAATATTTTGAATCGGTGCTGAGCCGGCACAGCCAGGAATGAGTGCGAGGTTTTCTAAGCCCCCCATCCCTTGAGAGAGCGACCATTCGACTAACTGATGCCAATTTTCTCCACCATTAACATGCAAATAATGGTAATCGCTATCTTCTGTATGTTGAATACCCGATAAACGGTTAACAATTACAACACCTTGGAAATCTTCTAAAAACAGCATATTGCTGCCTTGTCCTAAAAATAAGACAGGTAGATTTTCAGCTTGTGCTTTTTGCCAAGCTTGTTGGATTTGTTCAATCGATGTGGCTTCAATAATTTCACGCGCATTTGCTGGAATATTGAAGGTGTGAAACGGCTGTAAACTTTGCATTAACTTTCCTTAAAAAAACGTGTGAGGAAGCGTGATTTTCACGATAGTACCACCTTGCTCCCCTTTTGAAATACTGAACTGAGCATTTAATTGTCGACTGCGCTCTGTCATGATATTTAAACCATAATGTCCGTCTGGCTCGTCTAGTGTAGGAATCCCTACGCCATTATCTTGTACGAGGATTTCATATTCACCCTCGGCATTAATATGGGCTTTTACTTCTATACGTGTACCTTTAGAGTGCTTAATCGCATTTAACGTTGCTTCACGTACAATTTGCAGAACGTGCACTAATTCTTGTGGATTTAAACTTTGTGATGGCAAACTACATTCCACACTCATTTGCATCTTCGTTTGTGAACGCAAACTTTCAATAACTTGTTCCAAGGCAACCTGTAAATTGGCTTCTTGAACCGTTAAACGGAAAGTCGCCAATAATTCTCGTAATTGAGAATAACCATCTGATAAGGCTTGTTCAAATTCACCAATGATGGCAATGCTTTTCTCTTTTGATTCCTCGTCTTCTTTCTTCAAATTATGCTTTAACAGCGTTAATTGAATTTGTAAGAAAGACAGCACTTGTGCCAACGAGTCATGTAATTCCCGTGCAATAATTGACCGCTCTTCCATCAATAAGAGTTGCTCTTGTTGGCGTTGCGTTTTATGGGAATACAAGGCTTTTGCCACCATTTGCCCTAAGTTTTTCATCATACGCGGATCAGGACAAGGTAAACCGGCTTGCCACGAGAGCACAGCCAAGTTTTCATTTTCAATAGAGAGCTCTTCGACTTGAATCGTTTGTTTTGGATCTTTTTGTCCAAAAGAAATTTCCCAATGTTCTGAGCCGAAAATTTCTAACTCGATGTAGCGTAAATGTTCACTAACACGAATATGATTGAGCACTTGACTTAAGATTTTATCATTAATCTTAGTGGGCATAAGTAACTGAGAGCTTTGATAAAGTGTTGTTAAAGAGCGGTTGGTTTGACGCAACTTTTGCGTTTGGTCATTTACCGCATCTTCTAAACGCGAATAAAGTCGCCCTAACTCAGAGGACATTTGGGTAAACACTTTCGCTAAAATACCGAGTTCATTATTGCTTTCTGTATCAAGCTGGATATGGTTAAACTGCCCCATTTGTACTTGCATACTGGCTTTGGTCATAAGCTCTAACGGTTTCACTACTTCGCGCTTCATATACCAAATCACATAAGACACCATCGCAAGAATCAATAGCATAGAAACACACAATACCGAAACCGCAATAATCCATTTTAGTTCAGTAAAGCGTTGTAATTCCAATACGAAATCATCAACATCTTGTACATAACTTTTTAATTCTGCGTGGTATTTTTCGATTTGGTGGCTACGCGCGAAATCGGACATCACCGCCCAGCGTTTAAGAATTTTTTGATAGGACTCTCTCACACCTGATGGCGCAAAAAGCTGATTTTGCACTGTCAGCAAAGCATCGGCATTGAGACTGCGTTGATAACGCACCAGATTCTGTTCAACCGTATCCGGTGAACGTTCCATTTCCGTTAATAGCCGATAACTTTGCATACGCAAAGAACCGGAAATATTAATGGCTTCCGCATCCGATTTATTACTGGCCATCACGATCAAACTCAATGAGCTAATAATGCCCATGAAGATAATGACCACAAATAAATATTTAGCAATACGGGTAGAAACTGAACGTTTAGCGTACACGATAATTCTTCAAAATTGGAAAAAGTGACCATAGTTTAGCACAAAGTGCGGTTGAAATTGGCTGATTTTTCACAAATAAAAAACATCGGTTTTAACCCCGATGTTTTCAAAAACTTGAATTTTTTTGACCGCACTTAGCTTAATTCTTTGCCTTTTAATTCGGGCACTAAGAAGACTGTCGCTACCATGTCGATGACATAAATCACCGCTAAGAAAGCAATCGCAATGCTGAATGAATACGCAGATACTATCGCCCCAACCACAACCGGTCCGAAACCACCAACGGCACGACCTAGGTTAAACAACACATTTTGTGCCGTTGCACGCGCTTCTGTCGGATAAGCTTCTGCCATTAATGCGCCATAACCGCCCATCATGCCGTTCACAAACATCCCCAAGAAGGCACCGGCCACCAACATGGCAGTTGGATCAGTTAATTGAGAGTAAGTGATGATGCTGATCACAGCACCAAGTTGGAATAGTAAGAAACTTGGTTTACGTCCGATTCTATCGGCTAGACGACCAAAAATCCAAATCCCTGCCATCATGCCGCATACGGTAACCGCCGTCCATAAACCTGATTTCGTTAAACTAAAGCCAAGTTGTTTAGATAAGAAGTTTGGCATCCAAATTATAAT
Organism: uncultured Haemophilus sp.; assembly: GCA_905205995.1. GTDB lineage: Bacteria > Pseudomonadota > Gammaproteobacteria > Enterobacterales > Pasteurellaceae > Haemophilus_D. The sequence continues at coordinate 25,727 of CAJLFU010000016.1, forward strand.
ACCGTAGTAACCGAAGTTTTGTACGGAAGTTAACACCACCACACCAAGGCTCACTTTTGTGGTTGCTTTATCTTTCACTAAGAGTTTGAAAGATTCCAGTTTAGATATTTTTTGGATTGAAAGTTCAGTCTGTTTTTGCGAGAAAATTTCAGGTTCATGTAAGCGAACGCGTAAATACCAAGCAACAAATGCAGGGAAGATACCAACAACGAACATGCCTCGCCAGCCAATATGTGGAAGCAATACAGGGGTGAGTAACGCCGCTGCTAACACACCAACTTGCCAACCTAACGCCACATAAGACGCAGCTTTTGCTCGGTGTTTTGCTGGCCAAGCTTCAATGGCTAATGCCATACCGATACCAAATTCACCGCCCAAACCGATACCCGCGATAGTACGATAAATTAATAAATCCCAATAGCCTTGTGCGATTGCACATAAACCGGTAAATACGGCGAAGAGTACGATTGTCCAAGTCAGCACACGTACTCGCCCATAACGATCGCTTAATGCACCAAATACAATACCGCCCACCACAGCACCAATAAGTGTCCAGGTAACTAATGAGCCAGATTGTGCGGGAGTTAAATTAAGATCTGCCGAAATGGCACTAAGCATAAATCCAAGAATAAGAAGATCGAATCCATCCATCGCGTAGCCGACAGCTGATCCAATCAAGGCTTTCCAGCCATATTGATTGACGTTTGTCATGATTGAGGTCCCTTTTGCTACTCACGGGTAGCGTTTAAAGTGAAATGATGAGGAAAGAAATTTTCCGATGCGTAGTTTAGAGAAATTAACGGAATTTTGCAAGAATGAGAAAAGTAAAGTGCGGTTGATTTTATTTAAGTTTTTATTTTTTCAATAAAATTCGAATTAATAAGGCAATGGCTGCCGCATCATCTACTAAACCTAATGGGCCAAGCACCGCTTCAGGCAAAATATCAATGGGACTGAACAAATAAATCAGAATGATGGCGATTTTAATTAACTTCGTTTTATTCATAGTCATTGGACGAAAAGAAAAAGATCAGGTAAATTCTACAACTTATCCGAATGGTGAATCATCACAAAACGTTCCCAAAGCTGCTCTTCGCTTTCTTGATGCTCAGGATCTGGCTTGATGCAGTTTGTAATCGGGCAAACTTTTTGGCAAGTTGGCGTGTCATAATGACCAACACATTCCGTACAAAGTACAGGATCGATCACATAGATCTCCTCGCCGATTGAAATTGCTTCATTCGGGCATTCGGGGAGACACATATCGCAGTTTGTGCATTTGTTTGTGATCAGTAACGCCATACCATTCCTTTATATGAGAAAGCGGCGAATTATAGCCGACAAAAGCAAAATTGACAAAATTTAAACAGGATTTTTATGAAAAAACAGGTTTCCACTCTTTCCCTTATTGCCCTTGCCGCATTTAGTATTTGGCAATATTTCACTGAACACAAAAAAGACACCAAACCAGCCCCAACAACCACACAACAGCAAAGTCAAAGTGCGGTCAAAAATACCCAAGATTTTGGTAATTATGATGTCATCATGCGCGATGATGCCATTGGACAAAATAAAAATGCCCCTGTTGATTATTATATGTTGGCCTTATCTTGGTCGCCGGCATTCTGTGAAAAACAACGTGCGCAATATGGCAATAATTTACCTGATTCAGCGCAATATCAATGTAGTACAAAAAATCAATTTGGCTGGGTAGTGCATGGCTTATGGCCACAAAATGCGAATGCGCGTTCTGTTACGGATCATCCACGTTTCTGTAAGGGTGATTTAGCGCCACTTCCAATTGAAACGCTCGAGCCTTACCTTTCAATTTCACCAGGCGCCAAACTATTGCAAGGCGAATGGGAAAAACACGGTAGCTGTGCGTTTGATTCAGCAGAAGCTTATTTCAAACAAGAGAAAGCATTATTTGAATCGCTTTCTTTGCCAAACGAACAATTAAGCCGTAAAGAATTATTTCAATGGATGAAGCAACATAATCCGCAATTAAAAGGCGCTTATTTAGGGGCGAGCCATAACGAATTATTTATTTGCTACGATCGCCAATGGCAAGTAATCGATTGCCCAAAATAAGCATAATTCGCTTTTTTATTTGATCTACATCGTTACAACCTAGTAAGAACTAGGTATAATGTCCCCGTTTAATTTTAACTAACCCAAGAGGAAAGCTTATGTCAGTAATCAAAATGACCGACTTAGATTTAAAAGGTAAACGTGTATTTATTCGTGCGGACTTAAACGTGCCAGTAAAAGATGGCAAAGTGACATCTGATGCGCGTATTCGTGCGACTATCCCGACGTTAAAACTGGCTTTAGAGAAAGGCGCAAAAGTGATGGTTACCTCTCACTTAGGTCGTCCAACTGAAGGGGAATTCAAACCTGAAGACTCTTTACAACCAGTTGTTGATTACTTAAAAAACGCAGGCTTCAATGTGCGTTTAGAACAAGACTACTTAAACGGTGTGGATGTTAAAGAAGGCGAAATCGTTGTTTTAGAAAACGTTCGCGTGAACAAAGGTGAGAAGAAAAACGATCCTGAATTAGGTAAAAAATATGCCGCACTTTGTGATGTATTCGTGATGGATGCATTCGGTACCGCTCACCGTGCGCAAGCATCAACTTACGGCGTAGCGGAGTTTGCTCCAGTTGCTTGTGCAGGTCCATTACTTGCAGCAGAATTAGATGCGTTAGGTAAAGCATTAAAAGAACCTGCTCGCCCAATGGTTGCAATTGTAGGCGGTTCAAAAGTTTCCACTAAATTAGAAGTATTAAACTCTCTTTCAAAAATTGCTGACCAAATTATCGTGGGCGGTGGTATTGCGAACACTTTCATCGCGGCAGCAGGTCACAATGTGGGTAAATCTTTATATGAAGAAGATTTAATTCCTGTGGCAAAAGAGTTAGCAGCAAGCACTGACATCCCAGTTCCAGTTGATGTGCGTGTAGGTACAGAATTCTCTGAAACAGCGCCAGCAACAGAAAAATCAGTGACTGAAGTGAAAGATGATGAATCGATCTTCGATATCGGTGATAAATCTGCAGAACAATTAGCAGAAATCATCAAAAATGCAAAAACCGTTTTATGGAATGGTCCTGTTGGCGTGTTTGAATTCCCTAACTTCCGTAAAGGGACTGAAATCATTTCTCACGCGATTGCAAACAGCGATGCATTCTCTATCGCAGGTGGTGGTGATACTTTAGCCGCTATCGATTTATTCGGTATTGCAGATAAAATCTCTTACATCTCTACCGGTGGTGGCGCATTCTTAGAATTCGTTGAAGGTAAAGTATTACCAGCAGTAGAAATTCTTGAAAAACGTGCGAATGGTTAATTGGAAAAAATTGCTAATCTAAGGTCTAGTTTATGATAAATGAGCCTAAAGCCTCAGCTCCCTGTCTATTAGTTAGTGTTATACTATTAACTGCTTGTAGTGATGGAAGTTCCAGTGTCTACAATACAAGGCACTTATCTGGCTCCAGTTTGGAGCAACAAGCTCAGTTGGAATGTATTCATAATATTGCAGATCAAAATACAGGCACCTCTCAAGGTTATTTAGCTAAGTGTCCAAGATCTGCTAAATGGCATTCTGACAAGACAATGGAGCGTATTTATCTTAAGCGACCTATGTTTAAAAAGTGATCACCTTCTCACAAACGTCAATGATGGATTTAATCCTCCCAAACATATAAGGAAAAAGTAAAAATGGCTAAATTATTAGATATCGTAAAACCTGGCGTAGTAACAGGTGAAGATGTACAAAAAGTCTTTGCTTATGCCAAAGCAAATAACTTCGCGATCCCTGCAGTAAACTGCGTGGGTTCTGACTCCGTAAACGCTGTATTGGAAACCGCTGCACGTGTGAAGGCGCCAGTAATTATCCAATTCTCAAACGGTGGTGCAGCTTTCTACGCAGGTAAAGGTATCAAACCAACAAGCGGTGCTCGTCCAGACGTTTTAGGTGCGATCGCAGGTGCAAAACACGTTCATACTTTAGCCAAAGAATACGGTGTGCCCGTTATTCTTCATACTGACCACGCCGCAAAAAAATTGCTTCCATGGATTGATGGCTTGCTTGAAGCGGGTGAAAAACACTTCGCAGAAACTGGTCGTCCATTATTCTCTTCTCACATGCTTGATTTATCTGAAGAACCAATGGAAGAAAACATGGCAATCTGCCGTGAATACCTTGCTCGTATGGACAAGTTAGGTATGACCCTTGAAATCGAAATCGGTATTACCGGTGGTGAAGAAGATGGCGTAGATAACTCTGGTGTAGATGAATCTCGTTTATATACCCAACCATCTGATGTGCTTTATGTTTACGACCAATTAAACCCTGTAAGCCCTAACTTTACCGTTGCTGCAGCATTCGGTAACGTGCACGGTGTTTACAAACCAGGTAACGTAAAATTAAAACCATCTATTTTAGGTGCATCACAAGAGTTCGTTGCAAAAGAACGCAATCTTCCTGCTAAACCAATCAATTTCGTCTTCCACGGTGGTTCAGGCTCTAGCCGCGAAGAGATCCGCGAAGCAATTAGCTATGGTGCAATCAAAATGAATATTGATACCGATACTCAATGGGCTGCATGGAATGGTATTTTAAGTTTCTATAAAGCAAACGAAGCCTATCTTCAAGGTCAATTGGGTAACCCTGAGGGTCCTGATGCACCAAACAAAAAATACTACGACCCACGTGTTTGGTTACGTAAAATGGAAGAATCAATGTCTAAACGCTTAGAACAATCTTTCGAAGACTTAAACTGCGTTGATGTTTTATAATCCATAAAAATAGACTAAAATAAGACCGCACTTTCTAGTGCGGTTTTTTATTTTACATAATCTAAACATCGGCCATTATCTATGCAAATAACAAAACAAAATTGGTTACCTACTACAATAAATTTTGCTGTAACGCTGTTCTTTCTTTCGATATTTATTGTCAAAGGTGGATATAATGCTGCGCCTACTCTATTGATGTTAATCGGTTTAGGTTATGGCGTTTATGCTTTGATCAAGAAACCACTTTTAAACTTATCGAAAGTTGATAAATGGTTAATTTATAGCTACCTTTTTTATTTTCTTACATTTGTACTTTCCCTCTGCATTAACGGGGGAAAAATGCGTGATCTAGATACGGTAAGTCGTGTTGTTTTCTTAATTCCTGTTTTACTTTTATTATTAAAATATCCAATTAAAACCTGTGTATTGAGTTACTCTATCCCCCTTGGTGGTATTGTATCTGTCTGCATCGCGCTTTATGATAAATTCATCTTGAATCTACGCCCAGAGCAAAACCCTCGAATTATGCATATTCAAGGTGGTGATATTTCTATGTCATTAGGTATTTTGAGCCTGATTGTTGCCCTATATGCTTATCAAAAAAGAGAGGTAAAATTGACCGCTCTTAGTGTGATTGGTTCTTTATGTGGCATCGTAGGAAGCTTGCTTTCTACCGCTCGTGGAGGATGGGTTGCACTACCGATCTTACTTATTGTTATCCTTTGGATTTATCGCCATTCCCTTTCAAAACGTTTTTTCCTGACTTTCTTTGGAATCATTGCCGTAGCAAGCGTTGGCATTAGCCAAATGCCCAATAACCGAATTATGGAACGTATTAACGTTGCCCAAAAAGATATCCAACTTTATCTAGACAAAAATAATGGTAACACCTCTCTAGGAGCTCGTTTTGAAATGTGGAAAAGTGCACTGGAAATGGTAAAAGAAAAACCCCTATTTGGCTGGGGCATTCAAGGGGCAACAGAAAAACGTAAACAAGAAACAAAAGAACGAATTGCCACAGGTAACATTGGGCAATTTACTCATGCTCATAACCAATATTTAGATGACCTATCCAAACGAGGAATTGTTGGGTTGTTAGCCTTGCTTGCTGTTTTATTTATCCCTCTACGTACCTTTATGAAAAACCTGAAAACAGCAAATAATGAGATCAAACTAATTGCAACATTAGGCGTTACCCATATTTTATCTGTGATGATCTATGGCTTAAGCCAAGGTTTCTTGGTACATAATTCAGGTACTATTTTTTACTTTTTCTTAACGATTGTGTTTTATACCGCAATACGAACACGGCAAAAGGCAGAATAATGAAAATTTTAGTCATTCGTAACGATAAACTGGGCGATTTTGTTCAGGCGTTTCCGGCTTTTGCGATGTTGAAAGCCTCAAATCCCGAGCTAAAACTGACCGCACTTGTGCCAGCTTATACAGCCCCATTGGCTCAAATTTGTCCCTATTTAGATGATGTCATCATTGATAGTGCCAAGAACGACAAAGCGGATTTCAATCGTCTTGTTAAAGAAATCAAAGAGCAGCAATTTGATGGCATAATTAGCTTCTTTTCCAATACCCATAACGGTAAATTAGCATGGAAAAGTGGAATTCCTTATCGTCTTGCGCCCGCAACAAAATGGGTGCAAATCCTTTATAACCATCGTTTGACACAACGCCGCTCACGCTCAGAAAAATCTGAAGCAGAATACAATCAAGATCTGGCTCGGGCGTTCTTAAAAAAACACAACATGCCAATTGTGGAACCCAAACCACCTTACCTTTCACTTCCTGAAAGTGCAGTTAAAAATCAACGTATTTTTCTTCAAGAACAATTCGGTTTATCGGCAGATAAAAAATGGGTATTTGTGCATAGCGGAACAGGTGGTTCAGCAACAAGCCTTTCGTTGACACAATATGCTCAATTGATACAAGGTTTATTAAGCGAATTTGATTGCCAGATTATCTTAACTGCAGGACCGGGTGAAAGTGAAAAAGCCCATGAGTTAGCGGCAAAAATCGACAGCCCAAATGTAGTTGTTTACGATAAGAATAAAGGATTGGTTGATTTTGCACACTCTCTAGCTTGTGCTGATTTATTCATTGCGGGCTCTACTGGACCATTGCATTTAAGCAGTGCATTCAATGTGCCAACAATCGGATTCTATCCAAACAGTCGCTCATCTCAGCCTCGTCGCTGGAAACCGATTAACGATGCAGACAAACACCTTGCTTTCTGCCCGCCAAAAGGGAGAGAGGAAATGAACCTAGGCTTAATTTCTATTGATGATGCCTTAGTGGAGATTATCCCCTTCGTGCGGAAGATGTGGCAAGCGAGCAATTGAGTTTAAGCATAACTGCACTATCCAACCTATCGCGGCGGCAAAAACAACGGTACCAATTCCGACTGTGCCGCCGAGAATATAACCTAACACACAAACCGACACTTCAAGGCTTGTTCTCACAATCCCCACTTTTAAATGAAGGCGTTGACAAAGCCCTACCATTAAACCATCCCGCGGGCCAGCTCCTTGATGACAAGTTAAATATAATGCCGTCCCTAATCCATAAAGCAAAAGCCCTATTCCACCGAATAAAATTCGGCTAAAAAGTGCGGTCGGTTCAGGCACTATTTTCGTGGTTAAGCCAAGGAAAAAGGCAATCACAATAATATTCAGAATAGTGCCAAGCCCAAACCTTAATTTGAGGGGAATCCAGGCTAACATTACCAAACAGCTAATCCAAAATGATGACCAACCAATACTCACCTTAGCTTGTAATGCCACACCTTGAGAAAGCACGGTCCAAGGTGAAGAACCCAAATTAGCGAGCACAATTAAGCCATCTCCAATACCCAGTATTGCCAATGCAAATAAGAGCATCGACATGGTTTTACCTTCGACCGACCATAGCGATTTGGCTGCCCAACTGGTGTGGGGAATCACCCGTGCTTTTTTCATATTATTCCCGTTTATATTTAACGCCGACATCATAATAGTAAACCCGATAAAACCCAAACATTTTAACGTCATATGATATAACCGAATTGACTGATAAATATCATAAATGTGATGCAGATCACATTGTCAAAATTGTCATCACTCATTCACTGACTTAAAATAAGCTACCCTTTTTAATCAGGACATTATTATGCTTGCATCTCTTCAAGATATTTTGGATACCGTAAAATCCAACACGCTCACCTATCAACAAAAACTCATGTGTTTAGGCAATATCGCCGAACGATTATTTGATCCTCGCGAATTATTAGGTTACACGGATGAAGAATGGCAATTTCTTCAAAATCAAATGATCTGTGATTTAAACGAAGGCTACGCGATTTATCGCCCACGTTATATTTTGCCGGATTACAATGTGTATATTAAAAAAGGCTGTGAATTCCTTGAATTACCAGCACCAAAAGATCTTGATGAAGCATTAGATGGCTTATTGATTTTATATTCCCACGTGCCATCAATTACCACATTCCCAGTTTACATTGGGCGTTTAGACATGCTACTTGACCCGTTTATTACCGATGAAGAACAAGACTACATCAAAATTAAACGTTTCTTAAATCATGTAGATAAAACCGTGCCAGATTCATTCTGCCATGCCAATATTGGGCCTTATGACACTAAAGCAGGGCGTTTGATTTTAAAAGCGGTGATTGAGTTGGAAGCGCCAACGCCAAATATGACCATTCGTTACGATAAGAGTAAAACAAGTCGTGAATTTGCAGAATTAGCTGCAAAAGCCTGCTTATTGGTTTCTAAACCGTCTTTTGCCAATGATGCTTACTACATTTCTGACTTAGGCGAACAATATGGTATTGCAAGCTGCTATAACGCACTCCCTGAATGTGGTGGGGCTTATACCCTCACACGTTTGCGCTTAGGGACTATCGCACGCGCCTGTAAAACTGTGGATGAAATGGTCAATGAACTTTTACCTCGCGTAGCAAAATGTGCGCTCTCCACTATGGATAAACGCCATAAATTTGTAGTGGAAGAAAGTAACTTCTTTAACTCGTCATTCCTCGAAAAAGAAGGCTTTATCAAACGCACCAATTTCACCGGAATGTTTGCCATTGTTGGGCTTGCAGATGCGACAAATCATTTACTACAACAAGAAGGATTAAATGAAACCTTTGGTAAAAGCCAACGCGGTGATGAAATTGCGACCTTGATTATGGATAAATTAAAAGAAGTCACGGATAACCATGAAGGTGTGTATGCTGAACGCACTGGCAACCGTTATTTATTACATGCGCAAGTAGGCGCAAGCAATCATGAAGAAGATAAACGTAATGCGCCTGCACATCGCATTCGTGTGGGTGAAGAACCAACATTATTAGCTCATTTAAAACAATCAGCGCCATTCCATAAGTACTTCCCATCAGGTACGGGAGATTTGTTTGCCTTTGACCAAACCTATGTGGATCATTTAGATGCTGTCGTTGATATTATCGATGGTTCATTTGCACAAGGTTACCGCTATATCACCACTTACCTTAAAAATACCGATTTGATTCGTGTAACGGGTTATTTGGTGAAGAAAAGCGAAGTGGAAAAATACCGTAAAGGTGAAGTAGCATTGCGTGATACCACTTGGTATGGTTCGGGCACTGATGATTGTGCACAAGTCTTTGACCGTCAATTACGCGATGAACAAGATGTAAGTGCAAGCTAGAAAAAAAGTGCGGTCGAAAAATTCTTTGTTTTTTTGACCGCACTTATTCTTTTTCTGCCTTTTCTAAAATCGCTTTGTGTTCTCGAATCAATGCCATAAACGGCTGCCCAAAGCGTTCTAATTTGATCGCCCCTACGCCATTAATTTGTAACATTTCAATATTACTTGTTGGCATATATTGTGCCATTTCCTGTAACGTTGCATCATTAAAGACAATATAAGGTGGAATATTTTCTTTATCTGCTAGCTGCTTTCGTAAGAAACGTAAACGAGCAAACAGATCTTTATCGTAATTTGCCACCGTATTTTTATGAGACGTATGCACAATTTTATTAATAGAGGAAATGCGCGGCATCGCTAATTCAAGTGGCACTTCACCTTTTAAAACGGGGCGAGCGCTTTCTGTGAGCTGAAGTGTTGCACTATTAAACTCACCGATCACTTGTTGAATAAAACCAAGATGAATAAGTTGGCGAATGACAGATTGCCAATGTTCTTTGCTTTTATCTTTGCCAATGCCATAAACACTTAACTTATCATGTTGGCGCTCTACAATTTTTTGGTTATGCATTCCTCGCAATACGGCAATGACATATTGCACGCCAAAACACTGCCCCACACGATAAATCGTCGACATCACTTTTTGCGCATCAATTAAACCATCATATTTCTTTGGCGGGTCAAGACAAATATCACAGTTTTGGCAAGGAGTTTGACGATATTCGCCAAAATAATTGAGTAACACTAAACGGCGACAAGTTTGACTTTCGGCAAATTCACCAATGGCTTCCAATTTATGTTGCTCAATTTGACGCTGTGGCGTCTCTGGTTTCTCCAGCAAAATTTTCTGCAACCAAGCATAATCAGCCGGTTCGTAGAAAAGTACCGCTTCCGCAGGTAAATCATCTCGTCCTGCACGACCAGTTTCCTGATAATATGATTCAATGCTTCTCGGCAAATCAAAATGGGCGACAAAACGCACATTAGATTTATTAATGCCCATGCCAAACGCAATCGTCGCAACCACAACTTGAACATTATCTCGTTGAAAATCTTGTTGGACGCGTTCGCGTAGTGCGGTTTCCATCCCTGCGTGATACGCTGCAGCCGATACGCCTTTATTTCGTAAAGTTTCGGCTATACGTTCCACCTTCGAACGACTATTACAATATACAATGCCGCTTTTGCCTTTTTGAGCTAAAACAAAACGCGTAAGCTGTTCCATTGGCTTAAACTTTTCTTCCAACGTATAACGAATATTCGGACGGTCAAAACTGCCTATGTATTTATGAGGATTATCTAATTTAAGATGAGTAAGAATATCCTGTCTCGTCGCGTAATCCGCTGTCGCCGTTAATGCCATAATTGGCGCATTTGGAAACGCCGCTTTTAAGCCACCAAGTTGGGTATATTCAGGGCGAAAATCATGGCCCCACTGTGAAATACAATGTGCTTCATCAATGGCGATAAAGGAAATTTGAGCATAAGAAATCAGCTGAAAAAAGCTGTTTGTCATCACTTTTTCAGGCGAAACATATAATAATTTTAATTGACCTGAAATCAGCTTATTTTCAACTTGCTGTTGTTGTTCTGGCGTCTGACTAGAGTTTAGAAAATCGGCTTCAATGCCGTTTGCTTGGAGTTGATCCACCTGATCTTTCATTAAAGAAATCAAAGGCGAAATCACTAATGTGAGACCTGGAAAACAAAGTGCTGGAATTTGATAACACAGGGATTTGCCATTTCCTGTAGCCATCACCACTAAGGCATCCTGACCACTTAACGCAGCATGAATCACTTCTTCCTGCCCTTTGCGGAAAGATTGGTAACCAAAAACAGACCGCAACGTATGAAGTGCGGTCTTCTTTAAGTCTGTTTTTTGCGGGGCATGCTCCGCGAGTTCGGCCATTAGAATGTTACCGTTTCTCCGTGAGCGGCAACCGCCTCGGTTAAAGAATCCCAAAAACGTTTGCCATCATTTGCCACCCAATCATTGTTTTTATAGGCAAAATGAAATCCACCCAAGCGGCTCGCAAGCCAAAGCTCAAGAAGCGGTTCTTGCTTATTAATGACGATTTGTGAGCGATCATCAAATGTGATCGTGAATACTGAACCTTGTGTTTCGCAATCCACATCGCAATCTTGATTCTCTAACGCTTCTTCAATTTTTTGCCAAACCTGTTCAATATTTTGGTGAAATTCTGCAACATTCATAAAATTTTCCGATTAAATCTGATAGAATGCCGTGAATTATAAAGCCTTTCGCCTCGTTGGCAAAGGCAGATTTTACTTATTAGAGAGATTGAAAAATGAAAAAATTACTTTCTATTTTGTTATTAGGTGCATTCTGCACTTTAGCTACAGGTTGCGGTGTAAAAGGGCCATTATATTTTCCTGAAAAAGAACAACCGCAAAAAACACAAAAAACACAATAAAAACTGACCGCACTTAAAGGATTCGTCATGGATTTTTTCCAATATAAAAACGAGCAAATTTATGTTGAAGATTTGCCAGTCAAACAACTCGCTGAAGAATTTGGCACACCGCTTTATATTTATTCTCGTGCCACGCTTGAGCGCCATTGGCATGCCTTTGATTCAGCCTTAGGAGAGCATCCACACTTAATTTGCTATGCCGTAAAAGCCAATTCTAATATCGGCATATTAAATGTAATGGCAAAATTAGGCTCAGGCTTTGATATCGTTTCACAGGGCGAATTAGAACGCGTCTTAGCGGCTGGCGGAGAGGCTTCAAAAGTGGTCTTTTCCGGCGTGGCAAAATCTCGTGCCGAAATTATGCGTGCGTTAGAAGTTGGCATTCGTTGTTTTAATGTGGAATCTATTGCGGAACTACATCACATCAATCAGATTGCTGGCGAAATGGGAAAAATTGCGCCTATTTCTTTACGTGTAAACCCCGATGTTGATGCCCATACACACCCTTACATTTCCACTGGATTAAAAGAAAATAAATTTGGTGTGAGTGTAGATGAAGCGCGTGAGGTCTATAAATTAGCAGCAACCTTACCTCATGTAAAAATTACGGGTATGGATTGCCATATTGGCTCTCAGCTGACTGAATTACAGCCCTTCTTAGATGCGACTGATCGACTCATTCGTTTAATGGAACAATTAAAAGAAGATGGCATCACGTTAAAACACTTAGATCTCGGTGGTGGTTTAGGCGTAACTTATACTGATGAAACGCCACCTCATCCAAGTGATTATGCGACTGCACTACTGAATAAATTAAAAGATTACGAAGATCTCGAAATTATTCTAGAACCAGGTCGAGCGATCGCGGCGAATGCAGGGATTTTAGTGGCTAAAGTGCAATACTTAAAAAGTAATGAAAGCCGTAACTTCGCGATTACCGATACGGGCATGAACGATATGATTCGCCCGGCACTCTATGAAGCTTATATGAACATCATTGAAATTGACCGCACTTTAGGGCGTGAAAAAGCCATTTATGATGTTGTTGGCCCGGTATGCGAAACCTCTGATTTCTTAGGTAAACAGCGCGAGCTCGCCATTGCTGAAGGTGATTATATTGCTCAACGCTCAGCTGGAGCTTATGGTGCAAGCATGTCTTCAAACTATAATTCTCGTCCACGTACGGCAGAAGTGTTAGTGAATGGGGACAAAGCTCATTTAATTCGTCGCAGAGAAAGTCTCAGCGAATTATGGGCACTAGAAAGTATTGCGAAATAAATAAAAAGAAAAACGGTCAAGATATAAGTCTTGACCTTTTTTGTATGACTAAATAATTCGAGAGAATTGTTGTCGTTTTGCTGCAGCTCTTGAATAGGTATCAAAGCATAAGCAAATATTACGGATTAATAAGCGCCCTTTAGGCGAAACTTGTAAGCCTGTTTCTGTTTCAGAAATTAATCCATCTTCAAGTAATGGCTGTAATAACTGTAAATCTTCAGCAAAGTGCTTTTTGAAATCAATATTATATTGTTTTTCAATTGGTGCAAAATCAAGCTTAAAGTTACAAATCAATTGCTTAATCACATCACGGCGTAAGCAATCTTCTTCTGTCATCGCTAACCCTTTATGCAGTGCAATACCTGAATTTTCTACATCATGATAATAATGTTTTAATTCTTTTTGGTTTTGAGCATATGTATCACCTAATAAACTAATAGCTGATACACCTAAACCGAGCAAATCACATTCTTCCTGAGTAGTATAGCCTTGGAAATTTCGGTGTAAGACACCTTTCTCTTGAGCAATTGCTAATTCATCATCTGGTTTCGCAAAGTGATCCATACCGATAAATTTATAGCCTGCATTGCCTAAGGTTTCGATCGTTTTCTGTAAGATTTCTAATTTTGTTTCCGGTGGCGGTAATTGATCTTCCTTAATTTTTGCTTGTCCCGCAAATCGACTTGGTAAATGAGCATAGTTAAAGATACTTAAACGATCTGGATTCAATTCAATCACTTTATGTAATGTAAACATAAAACTTTCCACATTTTGAAGTGGTAATCCATAAATTAAATCAAGATTCGTCGATTGGAAACCTAACTCACGCGCACGAACAAGTAATGCATTCACAAACTCTTCATCTTGTTCACGGTTTACCGCTTTTTGAACCGCTTTATTGAAATCTTGTACGCCCATACTGATTCGGTTAAAACCAATATTACGTAAATGATCAAGCATATCGAGTTCAATTTCGCGTGGGTCCATTTCAATACTGACTTCTGCATTATCCGCAATCGTAAAATGATCTTTAAGCATCTTCATCAAACGAGCAGATTGTTCTTCTGTCAAATAAGTCGGTGTACCGCCGCCCCAATGCACTTGAGTCGCAACACGATTTTTGAATAATTCTGAACGCGCTTTGATTTCTTTTTCAAGGTAATCAAGATAAATATCCGCCTTATGTTGATGACGAGTAATCACCTTATTACAGCCACAGAAATAGCAAAGTTTGTGACAAAACGGAATGTGTACGTAAAGGGAAAGTGGTCTTTCCGGATAACGATTAGCCGCTGCAATAAAATCTTCGTTTGTGTAACTTTCATTAAATTCTAATGCAGTTGGATAAGATGTATAACGAGGTCCTGATTGGTTATATTTTTGAATTAACGCAAGATCCCAAATAATTTCAGACATTAAGCTTCCCCAAATTTCTCTACGTCATTTAAAAACTGACGTAACTCCAACATAATTTCTTCTTCAAATTTTGCTTCTGCACTTTCTCGCTCAAGATCGAGTTTCATTCTTTCTTTTTTTAACAATGCTTTCCGAGCTTCATGCGTAGGCATTTCTTTTACAATATTATAAAGTGCATACATCGCTTGATATGGCTGCAAAGATTGTCCAAAAGGGAGCAAAAGCATTGATAAACGAATCACCCCTTCTGAATGGTTACAATCTCCATTTTGCATCGCTTTAGCGATAATTACCATACTCTCTTTTAGGCGTTTTGTACGTGCTATTTTAGCCTGTTTGATGAGAGTGTTTTGCTCGCGTAACTTCCTCAGTAATTTGAAAGCATAAAATGATACGCCAGCAATAATTCCCAAAGCAATAATACTTAAAATGATCGGCCACATGATAATTATCTGAATTGGTTGATATCAATTTTCTCAAAGGTTCGATAGAGGTCATCCTCTGTCTCTTCTTCATCTTGAATACCTAATTCTTCCATTAACTGAGCAATACGATCTAAGCATTCATCCACAAATTGTTGATCAGCTTTACTAATCGTTTTGCCTTCATCTAAGGCATCCAACAATTCATTTAGAATTTCATTATTTTCTAAACGTTCTAACTCAACTTCAGGCGCAAGTTTTTTCGGTTCTTTGACTACTGGAATTGTCATCCCTTTCTCAGGTTTATTCACAAATTCAACAATCAGTGGAACCTTTTTACGACTGCCAATACGCGGATCTTTTTGTTCAACGACTTGGTTATGCTTATTTTGCTCAGCATTACTATGACGAGAACCCGATGCTAAACCTTTATGTTTACGTTTTTTCTTATCTTCTCTTGCCTTAGCATCTAATTCATAACGTGTTAATTTCTTACCTGATAGCTTCGGCGCTTCAGGTTTCTTATCTGATTTACGAATTGGCATGATATCGCTAATTTTACGAGTTTTCTTTTTACGAGCCATTTGTATTATTTATCCTATAAAAAATTTTGGTGATTGTACCATTCCACCTATATTTTCTCATTAAAAGATTTAAACATCTTTTAATAAAACTATTCTGATTTTGACCGCACTTTTATTGTCAAAGTAATCTTTAACAAAACTCCATAAATAAAAACCCCAAGCCATTCAGCTCGGGGTTCTACATTCAGTACCTGGCGGTGTCCT
>CAJLFU010000017.1 GCA_905205995.1 uncultured Haemophilus sp.
AGAATGCAAGCGCGCTCGCCTAGAATAGTAGTTAATAAAAATTGAGGTACTTGAGCAAAACAAGGACGATGTAATGCTTTACCTAATAGTTGGTTGAATGTCTTGTTTTTAACAGGATGTGGTGCGGTAAAATTAAATGCCCCTTTGCAATCATTATGGTCAAGTAAGAAGAGAAGTCCTTTTACCATATCCTCTAATGCTATCCAGCTCCAATATTGCTCACCATTCCCTAATTTTCCGCCTAATCCGAAGCGATAGAGCGGTAGAATTTTAGCAAAAGCCCCACCTTTTGGAGAAAGTACTAATCCGGTTCTCACTAAACAGACTCTTGTGTTGGCTTGCTTTGCCGCATTTTCCCAATCAATACAAAGCTGTGCGGTAAATTGAGTACTTGGATTTGTGTTTTCAGTGATCTGCTCGTCACCACAGTTTCCATAAATTCCAGTTGCAGAACCTGAAATCAGGGCTGGGGGATATTCACTTTGGTTAATAAGTTGAACAAGCTGCTGTGTTAAATCAATGCGGCTACGACGCAGTTTTTCTTTTTGTTGAACCGTCCATTTTTTATCGAAGATTGGCTCACCGGCAAGATTAATAACTGCATCAAAGGTATTCAAGTCTTTGAGTGTTGAAAGTGCGGTCAAAAATTGAGGTGTTTTTTCAGGAAAAACAGCCTGAGCTTTTTCAATAGAGCGAGTTAATACTGTAACTCTATCGCCACGAGACAGTAGTGCCGTAACTAAGGCTTTCCCAACAAATCCTGTTCCACCAGTCACTAAGATATTCATTATAAGCTGCTCTCAAAGAGCGCTTGAATTTGTGCTAAAAGCGCTTTAATTGTTGTATTTTTGGTTGGGGTGACAAATATCGTGTCATCTCCTGCAATCGTGCCTAAAATCCCTTCTGGTTTACCAATGGAGTCTAGTAAACGGGCGATCAGCTGAGCCGCACCTGGAGAGGTTTTGATGACGATGACAAAATCATTATGATCAATATCCAAAACCAGATTTTTTAATGGACTACTGGTAGCGGGCACACTTAATTCGCTTGGTAAGCAATACACCATCTCCATTTTAGTATTTCTCGCACGAACCGCACCAAATTTGCTTAACATACGTGAAACTTTAGATTGATTAATGGTTTGGAATCCTTGATTCTTTAAGGCTTCAACGATTTCACTTTGAGAAGCAAATCGCTCTTGGGTGAGCAGTTCTTTAAATGCTTTTGTTAATTGATCTGACATAGTTATTCTCGTATAGGGGAATTTGCATAAGAATTGCATAAAAATTCATTTTAAGCAATTGAAATGAATTTGTTGTTTGAAAAGTTTGAGCTAGATCGCATAATTGAACTTCTTTGTTTGTAATTTAACGGCTAAGACTTTAGAATCCTACCTAGTTAGGATTAATTAATACATGAGGAGTATTTTATGAAAGTTGCAGTATTAGGCGCAGCAGGCGGCATTGGTCAAGCATTAGCCTTATTACTTAAATTACAATTACCCGCTGAAAGTGAATTAGCACTTTATGATATTGCACCAGTGACCCCTGGTGTGGCTAAAGATGTGAGTCATATTCCAACAGCGGTTAAAGTAGAAGGTTTTGCGGGTGAAGATCCAACACCTGCACTTAAAGGTGCGGATGTTGTTTTAATTTCTGCAGGGGTTGCACGTAAACCGGGTATGGATCGTTCAGATCTTTTCAATATCAATGCAGGTATCGTGCGCAACTTAATTGAACATGTTGCAAAAACTTGTCCAAAAGCTTGTGTAGGTATTATCACTAACCCTGTGAATACGACTGTTGCAATTGCTGCAGAAGTATTGAAAAAAGCGGGTGTTTACGACAAACGTAAATTATTCGGTGTCACCACTTTAGACGTATTACGTTCTGAAACATTCGTTTCTGAATTAAAAGGTTTAAATGTTTCGCGTACAAGCGTACCGGTAATTGGCGGCCACTCAGGTGTAACCATTCTTCCATTACTTTCACAAGTTCAATATGCTGAGTGGAAAGAAGAGGAAATTGCACCATTAACTAAACGTATCCAAAACGCAGGTACTGAAGTGGTTGAAGCAAAAGCGGGTGGCGGTTCTGCGACACTTTCTATGGCTCAAGCTGCAGCACGTTTTGCGCGTTCATTAGTGAAAGGCTTAAGTGGTGAAACTGTCGTTGAATGTACTTATGTAGAAGGTGACGGTAAATACGCACGTTTCTTCGCTCAGCCAGTACGTTTAGGTAAGGAAGGTGTAGAAGAAATTTTACCAATCGGTACCTTAAGCAAATTTGAACAAGAAGCTTTAGAAGCAATGTTACCAACATTGCGTGCAGATATTGAATTAGGCGAAAAATTTATTAACGGTTAATTTAATTTTATTTCTAGTGAAGAGGAGCGGTATACTCCTCTTTTTTTATACGCAAACGATTGAAAATAAAAAAGTGAAGAAAAAGCGTGATTTAGCTCACAAATTTTAAAATTGCTATTTGCAATACAAAGTACTTTGCCGTATTCTTAAACCACTAAAAACAAGTGCTATTTTTAAATAGCCGACATCTATTTTGCTTTCCGAGTAGTGCCCCGATAGGGGCACTTTTTTTATGTCTATTTTTAGCGAAAGTATAAAAAAGTGCGATCGAAAAACACAAGATTTTCCGACCGCACGTTTAAATATGAATGTTAAGCGAAAGAATTATTCAAACATTGCTGAAATAGATTCTTCATTGCTGATACGACGAATTGCTTCAGCAAGCATGGTAGAAAGAGTCAGTACACGTACTTTACCAAGTGCTTTTATTTCTGGTGAAAGTGGAACGGTATCAGTTACCACGATTTCATCAATGGCATCGCTCGCTAAATGTTGTGCTGCTGCACCAGAGAATACGGCGTGAGTTGCGTAAGCAAATACGCGTTTTGCACCGCGTTCTTTTAATGCTTCAGCCGCTTTACATAATGTACCACCTGTATCAATCATATCATCGACAAGGATACAATCACGATCTGCTACATCCCCGATAATGTGCATAACTTGCGATACGTTTGCGCGTGGACGACGTTTGTCGATAATTGCCATTTCGGTATCGTTTAATAATTTCGCTACCGCGCGAGCACGTACCACACCGCCAATATCTGGAGAAACAACGATAGGGTTTACGAGATCGGTTTTCTTCAAGATATCATCAAGTAAAACGGGTGAACCGAATACGTTATCAACTGGTACATCAAAGAAACCTTGGATTTGCTCTGCGTGTAAGTCACAGGTTAATACGCGGTCAATCCCTACAGTTGAAAGTAAGTCAGCAACGACTTTTGCTGTGATTGGAACACGAGCAGAACGCACACGACGATCTTGACGAGCATAACCGAAATAAGGAACAACGGCAGTAATACGACCAGCTGATGCACGACGTAAAGCATCAATCATTACAATCAATTCCATCAGGTTGTCATTCGTTGGCGCACAGGTAGATTGGATAATAAATACGTCTGCACCACGCACATTTTCATTAATTTGCACTTGGATTTCACCGTCGCTAAAGCGTCCAACGGTGGCATCGCCTAATGAAATGTAAAGACGTTCAGAAATCTTTTTCGCTAGCTCAGGCGTAGCATTTCCAGCAAAGAGTTTAATGTCTGGCATTTTATATAACCTCAGGTTGAGTGTAGATAAATTGGTTGGTCGAGAGTTGTTTCAACATGGTATGTAATGGTGAAACGTTTAATCCTTTAGCAACAAAGCCGAAAAATTCCTTCGGTTTTTGTTGGAAAACAGCTTGTGCTGATTTTTCATCATCAAATTCAGCAAAAACACAAGCCCCTGTCCCTGTTAATCTGGCTGGACCATATTGTAACAACCATAGTAGGGCTTTTTCAACTTCTGGATATTGAGTTCGCACAACTTTTTCGCAATCGTTTGCAAACGGTTGATTCAAAAGTTGTACAAGGGATCTTTTTTCTGTATTGCGTGGCAAATCGGGATCGTTAAAAACCACTGCAGTAGAAATCGCAGTTTCAGGTTTTAGTACCACATAATATTTTTCTTGTGGTTCGCAGTATTGAATTTTTTCACCCACACCTTCTGCAAAAGCGGCTTGTCCATGAACGAAGATAGGCACATCAGCCCCGAGTTTTAGCCCAAGCTCGGCAAGTTCATCAATGGATAAATGGGTTTGCCATAAATAGTTTAAAGCAAGCAGTGTCGTTGCGGCATTGGATGAGCCGCCGCCAATCCCACCGCCCATCGGCAAAATTTTATCTAAATGAATTGTGGCACCGAGTGTACAGCCTGTTTTTTCTTGTAGGAGTGTCGCTGCACGATAGATTAAGTTTTGTTCTAGAGGTAAGCCTGGAATGTCAGGGGTGATGCGAATTTGTTTATCTTGGCGAATATCAATGGTGAGCCAATCGCCGAAATCAAGAAATTGGAAAAGGGTTTGTAATTCGTGGTAGCCGTTTGGCAGTTTACCGTTTATATAGAGAAATAAATTGAGTTTTGCGGGGCTTGGAAAGCGGTTAGGCTTTCCAAGAGAAGTTGAAAGTGCGGTCGAAAAGTGATGTGTTTTCATTAGAACGCCCATTCATCCACACGAATTTTTAGGGTTTGTGATGTACTTTTATTCTTTAATAGAATATTTTCAGGCATCGAATTATCCGGATGATAGCTCAGGTAATCGGCTGTCCAAATTGAACCATCAAGCGGGTAGCTAAATTCGGATAAAAGATGATTAGTTCCAACTTGATAATCCGCGTTATCAGCTGGCTGACCTTTTAACCAATAGGCTAAATGCTCTAATGGCACATCCATTCCGATGATTTCGCGTAACAATAATTTGGCATTTTTATCAGATTGTTGGTTGCCTTTATTATCTGAAATCGTCATGCCATTAGGATGCATTTCCATAGTTAGCGTTGTTTTGCTGATCAGAGAATAAAGTTTTAACTTATAGGCTTTCGGGTTTTGATATTGCCATTCAAAGCGACTAGAAAAACGCTCTTGTGGACTGATGTAACCAATTTGTCCTTTTGTGCTATAAGATTGAATTTGTTTGATTTTTTTGAGGTGCTGTTGCCACGTAATATCGTTCTTATCGATATGTTGAACATCTGTTGGGCGTTCTGCATCAAGGGTACAAGCAGACAGGATCACACTTGCAAATACAGGTGCGAGAAGAGATTTTAATAATTTCATAACAAAATATTTACTAAAAAATTGCACATATTGTAAGGGTTAGTTTACTTTTAGTAAAGCTTGATTAAGCATTTAAGCGAGTTTTCTCAGCTTTCACTGCGGCAATTCTTCGACGTGTTAATTCATCTCGAATACCTTGCTTTTCAAAACCATCCGCAATCACTTGTTGTACATCAACAGCTAGAGCGGCTTGATAAAGTGTTTTGAGATAATCAATTTGGGGATATTCTTTATTTTCAAAGCCTGTTCGTCCACGAGTATCAGATAAACATACCAATAAAAACTCCTCAAAGCGCTGAGGTTTACGCCAAACATCAAAAGTATTAAAGAGTTTCACTACTGTTTCTGGGCGAAGTTCTAATGCTTTGTGTGCATGCGTGTGATATTCGCAAGTTAACTCACCTAATTCTTGAAGATAATTAGGGACTCTAAGGCGTTTGCATAATGAACGAGTCGGTTTAATCCCCGCTTTTTCATGTCCATGATGACTAGGCCACATTTCTTTTGGGGTAAGGGCTTTTCCAAGATCATGACAAATCGCAGCAAAACGGACCGCACTTTTATTCAAATTGCTATTTTCAGTGAGTTTAACAGCTTGCTGTAATACGAGCATGGTATGAACAAAGCTATCAATTTCAGGATGATATTTGGCTGGGTTCGGTACACCATCTAAAGCGGCAATTTCAGGGAAGAGCACTTTGAGCGCGCCAACTTGATGCAGCGTTTCAAAATAAATTTCAGGATGTGGCTCATTTAATGCTTTTTCTGTTTCCATCCAAACACGCTCAGCCGTTAGGTGGGCGAGTTCGCCTTGTTCAGTAAGTTCAGCCATTAATTTAAGAGTTTCTTCGGCAATAGAGAAACCTAAATGATGAAAGCGAGCAGCAAAGCGCGCGACACGTAATACACGAAGTGGATCTTCAGCAAAAGCGGGGGAAATATGACGTAAAATACGTTGGTGGATATCTTCTACGCCATGATAAGGATCGTGCAGTTTGCCATCTTTGTCTTGGGCAATGGCATTAATGGTGAGATCTCGACGAATTAAATCTTGTTCAAGCGTAATATCATCTGAAAAATCACAAATAAATCCAGTGTAGCCTTTGCCTGATTTTCGTTCTGTACGGGCAAGTGCGTATTCTTCATGGCTTTCAGGATTGAGAAAAACAGGGAAGTCTTTGCCAACTTGTTGGTAACCTTGAGCCAGCAACATTTCTGGTGTAGCTCCCACGACAACCCAGTCACGATCTTTTACTGGTAAACCTAAAAGTTGATCGCGCACAGCACCGCCGACAAGATAAATGTCCATTTTACTCTCCCATCAATATATAAAGAAAAGGTAGGCAAATGCCTACCTCAATGATGAATCATTACCAGCTATCACGACGTTTACGTCTTGGTAAAATGTGAGGTAATACTAGGCCAATTAATAAACCTACACCTAATACTGAACCGCCATAAATAAACCATTGGATCGCAATTTCGCGTTTATTCGCATCGAGCATTGCTTCTAAATCACGATTTTTATTTTTCGTCATTTCTAATTCACGTTTAAGTTGTGAATTTTGTTCAAGCAATTCGCTGCTTTGTTGTTCTGCTTGTTTGCTACGGCGTTGAATTTCATTTGTACGTTGTTGCCAATCTGAATCGACGCGATTTAGTTTCAAAGTCAGTTCTTGAACCTGTGCTTTTAATTTTGGATTTTCTTCACGGCTACTTGGGGTAGCACTCAATTCAGAAGTTAAAATCCATGCCTCGCGATTTTTATTATCACGAATTAGGGTATATTTTCCTTCTTGTCCTAAGACTGTTACCGCTTCGCCAGATTGGATTGCACCCGCGATCTTAAACTGATCGCCTGCACCTTTGCGTAAATAGGTGTTCAGATTTTCTGTCACATATTGCGTTTCAGCTTGCACAGTTCCAATGGTGGAGCCCAATAATATACAAGAAAATAAAAGTTTACTCACTTTTGACATAATACTTCCTAGATTCGTGAAGGAAGTGCGGTCAGAAAATACAATGAAAAATAACCGCACTTTTAATAATTATACTAATGGAAAATCGCGCGAAGAACGTAGAAAATTATAATCGCGAAGAATGCACCCGCTGGCAACGTTACAACCCATGAACTAATGATGTTACGGATAACCGTTAAGTTAAGTGCTGCAATACCACGCGCGAAACCGATACCTAAGATTGCACCCACTAGGGTTTGTGTAGTTGAGATAGGTAAACCAGTACCAGATGCCACTACAACGGTCATCGCTGTTGCAAATTGTGCGGCAAAACCACGGCTCGGGGTTAAATCGGTAATACCTGATCCTACAGTGGCCATCACTTTTTGTCCCATCGCAATCAGACCAACTGCGATACCTAATGCACCTAAAGGTAAAATCCACCAAGCTAATTTTCCACCGCTAAGGATTTGTCCTCCATTTTCCACAATTGAGACTACAGAAGAAAGCGGACCAATTGCATTGGCTACGTCATTAGAACCATGCGCGAATGCCATTGCGCAAGCAGTTAAAAGCATTAAGATACTAAAAATCTTTTCGACTGAACCGAATGCGCCTTTTGCTGCTTTTTCAGTGAATCTTTTGCTGCGGAAGTAGAAGTGGCAAAAAATCATTCCAATGACACTGATTAGCAATGAAATACCGAGCGTTTCATTTGTTGAAAGATTTAAACCAACGTGTTTTAAACCTTTTGCCATCGTCACGATACAAAGCACAAATACAGTAATAGCCATGTAGTAAGGACCATATTTTTGTGCATTTTTCAGTGGGTTCTCAGTATCAAATATGAGTTTTTGGATACTCGCAAAGATGGTATAAGCTAAAAGTCCCGCAATTACTGGCGTGATAAACCAGCTACCAACAATTCCACCGATTGTAGACCAGTCAACAGAACCAGGACCAATTGTAATACAAGCAAAACCAATTAAAGCACCGATGATGGTATGAGTACCAGAAACTGGCCAACCCATTTTAGTGGCAATAAATAACCAAGCACCTGAGGCAAAGAGCGTTGAAAGCATCCCTAATGCTAAGAGATCTGGAAATTCGATAAATTGAGTAGGATCGATAACACCACTTTTAATGGTTTCTGTTACTTCACCGCCGGCTAAATAAGCCCCTGCAGATTCAAAAATTAAAGCAATAATAATCGCTTGTTTTGCTGTAATGGTTCCCGAACCTACGGAAGTCCCCATTGAGTTTGATACGTCGTTGGCACCAATACCAAATGCCATAAAAAAGCCGAATACCGCGGTAATTAAGACTAACCACGAGCCGTATGCATTAATAATTTCCATAGTGAATTTCCTATGTTGTAGTTAATGTCGTCAAAATTAAGAGCGAGCTAGCATTAATTCAATACGAGAACCAACACGTTGTGCCTGATCGGCTAATACGCCCACCCACTCGATGACTTTATACAAGAACATTACATCAATTGGGTTATAACGACTTTCAATACCTAGCAACATTTTACGTAATTGAATTTGCATTTGATCCGTATCATCTTCGATAGAATCTAATTCTTGGATCATGGTATTCACTAATTTAAGTTCACGGCCTTTAAAACCGGTTTCAAGTAATTGATCCATTTCTTCAATCACACGATGTGCTTGATGAATAGAGTCTAAACTACGTTCAACATATTTTAAGAAACTTTCTTGCATTTCTTCTGGAATGCCGAATTGGCGACCAATCATACGACCTGAAATATCTTTAGCGAAGTTAGCTAATTTGTCTAATTGGGTAACTAATTCCAATAAATCAGTACGATCGATAGGTAAAAATAAACCACGAGGCAATTTCAAACGAATTTCACGTTTTAAACCGTCTGCTTCACGTTCACCTTGAGAAATGTCTAAACGTACTTTTTCTGCTTCATCCCATTGTTTTAAATAGGTATGTTGAAAGAATGGAATTAATAAATCGCAACATTCTGTAACTTTTTTAGAATGTTTTTGCAGAGGTTTTAGAGGAGACTGGGCAAATAATCCGAGAATATTATTCATTGCCATAGGTGTTTTACTCCATAACAAGGGTTAAAATTTCCGTTGCATATTACCTGATTTTATAAGGAAATACACGAAAAAGATCTTGATTTGTATAAAATTATCTGTATATTTAAACAGTTAAAATTGATAAGGAAAAATAAAATGAGTAATGAAGTTGAATTAAAGCTTGCAGTCACCCCTGACGTCTTCGATATCCTAAAAACACACCTCGATCAATTCAATATCTTAGAGCAAAATACGATCTTTCTAGGAAATACTTATTTCGATTATCCCGATCATTTTTTGGCGAAACAAAAAATGGGATTGCGTGTCCGTCGGGAAAACAACGATTTCACACTTACCTTAAAAACTGACGGAAAAGTAGTTGGCGGATTGCATAGTCGTCCAGAATATAATTTATCTATACCTGATGATTCAGTACCTACATCGGCACAATTAACATCATTGTATCCATTTGAACATTTGCCTTCCTCTACATTACAGCCGATTTTCTCAACAGATTTTAACCGCACTTTTTGGTTGATTGCATTTGGTGCATCAAAAATTGAAGTGGCTTTTGATCAAGGGAAGATTCTGTCAGGAGAGAAAACACAGCCTATCTGCGAAATTGAATTTGAATTAAAAGAAGGGCTTGTTTCAGATCTTTTCTATTTTGTCTCACTTTTACCTTTTGAACAGGATGTGTATTTTAGTTCGGCAAGTAAAGCGAAACGAGGCTATCAACTAGGTAGTAAACAGCTTCTGATTGATTGGTTAAATAAATGGCGTGATTTCTTAAAAGAAGAACGTGAGGGAAGTGCAGTTGATTCTCGCGAACAATTAAGTGCAGTCATGAAAATGGAACAGCAATTGATTGAGGAAACGCTTTCATTCCCAACGGATGTGTTTGCTTTCGATTTTATGAAAACCGTTGAACGTGTCGGCGCATTTTTCAATCTTTATCATTATTATGATGACAACAAAGCCTTGTTTGAAAAATTGGAAGAAAATCGATCAGCTGAGTTATTAGCAAGTAATCAATTTTTCCTTAATGAAATAAAAGGCTTGATTACCTTTCATAGCGAAACAAAAGATAATTTTCAAACTATTGAGAGGTTAAAAGCGTTATTAAAGAGCCGTGCGTATTTTGAAAGAATGCTTGGCTTAATGCTGTTGATGGCGTAAAACGGGTTCTCGAAAGGATAATAAAAATGGCAAAAGCTCCTAAAACCGCTTACGTATGTAATGATTGTGGCGCTGAATTTTCGCGCTGGCAAGGGCAGTGTTCTGCCTGTAAAGCCTGGAATACCATTAGTGAAGTGCGGTTAATTTCAGCCTCAAATTCCGCAAAAAATGATCGTTTTAGTGGTTATGCAGGAGAAACCCGTGCAAAAATCCAAACGCTTTCTGAAATTAGCTTACAAGAAACACCGCGTTTCACCAGTGGATTTAAAGAATTAGATCGTGTATTAGGTGGCGGGATCGTACCGGGAAGTGCCATTTTAATTGGTGGACATCCTGGTGCGGGGAAAAGTACCTTGTTACTTCAAGTGATGTGCGGATTAGCGAAAAATATGACCGCACTTTATGTAACAGGGGAAGAGTCGCTTCAACAAGTGGCAATGCGCGCTAATCGCTTGAATCTGCCGACAGATAAATTAAATATGTTATCTGAAACCTCAGTTGAGCAAATTTGTAATTTAGCAGATCAGCTAAAACCTCAAATTATTGTGGTGGATTCGATCCAGGTTATGCATCTTTCGGATATTCAATCTTCTCCAGGAAGCGTGGCACAAGTGCGTGAATGTGCCTCTTTCCTGACTCGCTATGCGAAAACCCGACAAGTTGCCATCATTATGGTTGGACATGTCACCAAAGACGGTACCCTTGCTGGTCCGAAAGTATTGGAACATGCCATTGACTGTTCCTTATTACTAGAGGGTGAAGCGGATTCTCGTTTCCGTACGTTGCGTAGTCATAAAAACCGTTTTGGCGCAGTGAATGAGCTAGGGGTATTTGGTATGACAGAGCAAGGCCTACGCGAGGTGAAAAATCCATCGGCAATTTTCTTAAGCCGTGGAGATGAACAAACACCGGGTAGCTCGGTCATGGTTCTTTGGGAAGGCACCCGTCCGCTTTTGGTGGAAATTCAAGCGTTGGTGGATCATTCCATGCTCGCTAACCCGCGTCGTGTGGCAGTAGGACTAGAACAAAATCGTTTAGCCTTATTGCTTGCGGTATTGCATCGTCATGGTGGATTACAAATGTCAGATCAAGATGTTTTTGTGAATGTGGTTGGCGGTGTAAAAGTCGGGGAAACAGGGGCAGATCTTGCGTTATTACTCGCATTAATTTCGAGTTTCCGTAATCGTCCATTGCCACAAGATTTAGTTGTTTTTGGGGAAGTTGGGTTAGCCGGTGAAATTCGACCGGTAACCAGCGGTCAAGAACGCATTAGTGAAGCCGCAAAACATGGTTTTAAACGCGCGATTGTCCCTTTCGCCAATAAACCGAAAAGTGCGGTTGAGAATATGGAAGTTTTTACGGTGAAAAAACTCGCTGATGCACTTGCCATTTTGGATAATTTCTAAAAAACGTTGTCCTATTGTTGCCTGATTACTGAAAGTTTTTGATAAATTAGATAGAATATGCGCCGTACATAAGGAAAGGTTATGGAAAAGAAATTAAATAAAGCGTTGGATAGCATTGATATCAAAATCTTAAATGAATTACAACGCAACGGTAAAATCTCTAATATCGATTTATCAAAGAAAGTTGGGTTATCGCCAACACCTTGTTTAGAAAGGGTAAAACGCCTAGAAAAACAAGGTGTGATTATGGGCTATCGGGCGCTATTAAATCCTGAATTGTTGGATGCCCCTTTATTGGTTATTGTTGAAATCACGCTCGTGCGTGGTAAACCTGATGTTTTCGAAGAGTTTAATGCCGCAATTCAAGCGCTTGATGAAATTCTTGAATGTCATTTGGTATCAGGTGATTTCGATTATTTACTCAAAACACGTGTAGCAGATATGGCGGCATATCGAAAATTATTGGGTACAACCTTATTGCGCTTACCTGGTGTGAATGACACCCGAACTTATGTTGTAATGGAAGAAGTGAAACAAACTAATTATCTCGTACTAAAATAAAAATGATTAAACGAATTACAAAACGATTTACACCGAAACAATATTTAGCAGAATTATTGCTCGGATTGACCACACTTTTAGGTTTATATTTAATCGTGGCATGGTCAAGCTATACGCCATTAGATAACTCTTGGTCTACAGCAAGTTTTCAAACTGAAACCATCAATAAAGCCGGTGCTTTTGGTGCTTGGTTAATTGATGCGTTTTTTGTTTTTCTCGGTTATGTAGGTCACCTCATTCCGTTTGTCATTTTCATCGTACCGATTTATTTACTGAAAACCAAAGCGGTGCATTCTCTCTCTGTAACCCGTATTGCATTACGTTCCTTTGGCTTTATTGCTCTCATCGTTGGCTTAACTATGATGGCAACATTGTTGCTTTCAAATACGAACTACTATTTAGCTGGTGGCGTGTTTGGTGGCAGCTTAGTGGTGAATTTATATCCTACACTCGGTAAGTTTGGCTGTATTTTAGTGGGCTTTATCTGTGCAGTTGTAGGCTTTATTTTCTGTTCCGGTGCATCATTAATTCGTTTAATTGTGAAATTCTATCATTGGCTGACAATGAAAAATCAGCCAGCAGAAGAGGAGCAAACAGAACATACTTCTGTGGATGACCTTGAACAAATTGTGATTGAGGCACCTCAACAACTGGCTTTCTCTGATTCTCAATTGGAAACTGAATCTACAGAAGATGAAAAAGAGGAGAGGGCTGAAAATACCTTTGTTAAGCCTGAGCAACTAATTAATATCAGTGGGTTATCCTCACCGAGTACTTCAGAGCCTGCAGATGTTGAGAAATTAGAAG
Source organism: uncultured Haemophilus sp. (assembly GCA_905205995.1). GTDB lineage: Bacteria > Pseudomonadota > Gammaproteobacteria > Enterobacterales > Pasteurellaceae > Haemophilus_D. Next base: position 13,154 of record CAJLFU010000017.1, read on the forward strand.
ATAAGTTTAAAGGCTTCACGGTTGAATCTGACAATTTACCGAATGTGTCTATTTCTGCCTCTTCTTATGTTGAATTACCAACAAAAGAAGATTTTTCAGCAACATGGAAAAATTCACAAGTGAATTCTCAAAGTGCGGATGATTCAGATGATATTTTTGAAGAAAATATCATACCAAAAGTGTCACTAAAAACACCTGAAAATACGACTGCACTTTATCCAACTTATGATGAACCTTTAGAATCAGACAATGATGGTTTAGAAGATGAATTAGCGCGTCAGTTTGCTGCACAAGAGCAAGCTCGTATGCAAGAAATGGAAGTGCGTGCAAAAGCCTCAAATGCTGAAGATGCATTAAAAGTGATCTTGAATGAGCCGACAGCTTCACCAGTTAAAGCGCGTGAAATTCATATTGAGAATGCAACTGAAACAACCTATAAGCCGTATTTTGATACGCTTATACACCCCGCATTCCAACAACCAACGAATAAACGTGAAAAACCAACGACACCATTACCAAGTTTAGATTTACTTGAGCATCGTTCAACGCAGGCTCAAGATATTACGCGTGAAGAAATTTTAGACACATCCGCACGCATAGAACAACAATTAAAGAATTTTAATGTCAAAGCAACGGTACAAGATGTGCTAGTTGGCCCTGTGGTGACTCGTTATGAGCTTGAATTACAACCGGGTGTAAAAGCATCTAAAGTAACAAGTATTGATACCGATTTAGCACGTGCATTGATGTTCCGTGCGATCCGTGTGGCAGAAGTGATTCCAGGCAAACCTTATATAGGTATTGAAACGCCAAATGCGCACCGTCAAATAGTACCATTGCGTGATGTGCTCGATAGTAATGAATTCCGTTCATCAACATCATTGCTTTCAATGGCTTTGGGTAAAGATATTAGCGGAAAACCCGTTGTGGTTGATTTGGCTAAAATGCCTCACTTGCTTGTTGCAGGCTCAACAGGCTCGGGTAAATCTGTTGGGGTGAATACCATGATTTTAAGTTTGCTTTTCCGTGTGACACCGGATGAAGTGAAATTTATTATGATTGACCCGAAAGTGGTTGAACTTTCTATTTATAACGATATCCCGCACTTGCTTACCCCTGTGGTGACGGATATGAAAAAAGCGGCGAATGCATTGCGTTGGTGCGTAGATGAAATGGAACGTCGTTATCAATTATTGTCAGCCTTACGAGTGCGTAATATAGAAGGGTATAACGAAAAAATTGAAGAATATGAAAAACTCAATATGCCAATTCCAAACCCAATTTGGAAACCGGGCGATACAATGGATAAGATGCCGCCTCCATTAGAAAAATTGAGTTATATTGTCGTGATCGTTGATGAGTTTGCTGACTTAATGATGGTTGCAGGCAAACAAATTGAAGAGTTAATTGCGCGCTTAGCACAAAAAGCCCGTGCGATTGGTATTCACTTGATTTTGGCGACACAGCGTCCTTCGGTAGATGTGATTACTGGTTTGATTAAGGCCAATATTCCGAGCCGTATCGCCTTTACGGTGGCAAGTAAAATTGACTCTAGAACGATTCTGGATCAAGGCGGTGCAGAAGCCTTATTGGGCCGAGGAGACATGTTATATTCAGGTCAAGGTTCTTCGGATCTTGTTCGTGTACATGGTGCCTTTATGAGTGATGATGAGGTGGCGCGTGTAGCAGATGATTGGCGTGCACGTGGTAAACCAAATTATATTGATGGCATTTTAGACGGTGCGGATGATGAAGACTCTGGTGAGAAATCAACGGCAAGCAGTGGCGATCTTGATGCATTATTTGATGAAGTCGTTGAGTTTGTACTAAGCACAGGCAATACATCGACTTCTTATGTTCAACGTAAATTTAGTGTTGGGTTTAACCGAGCGGCTCGAATTATGGATCAGCTCGAAGAACAAGGTATTTTAGGCCCAATGAAAAATGGAAAACGAGAAATTTTAGCTCGACGTTCCGAATATTAATTCTCTTAAGTTTCACTTTACAAAAAGGAAAGTAGAATGAAAAAAACATTATTAAAAATGACCGCACTTACCGCACTTTTAAGTGCAAGCAACTTTGCTTTTGCAGATGCTGCAGATGAGCTACAAAATCGCTTAAATCAAGTGACGGTATTAAGTGCTGATTTCTCGCAAACCGTGACTTCTGCTGGTGGTAAAAACGTTCAACAAGGAAGTGGAAAACTTCAAATTAAACGTCCAAATCTTTTCCGTATGGATACCAAATCACCGCAAGAAACACAAATTATTGCAGATGGTAAAACCCTTTGGTATTACGATCCATTTGTACAACAAGTGACAGCTCAATGGGTGAAGGACGCGGTAAATAATACCCCTTTCGTGCTTTTAACCAGTAACGATAAAAGCCACTGGAATCAGTATTCAGTAACTCAGAATGCGGATACCTTTGTGTTAAAACCGAAGGCGAAAAATAGCAATATTAAACAATTTGATATTCGTGTAGATACAAATGGTGTGTTAAAAAATTTCAGCACCACAGAAAAAGATGGTCAAACGAATCTTTATGTGTTGCGCAACATTACGAATCAAACACTAGCTGATAACTTATTCCAATTTAGCGTACCGAAAGGTGTGGAATTGGATGACCAACGTAAAGGTAAAAAATAATCCATAAGGTGTGAATGATAATCTTCATACCTTTTGCTTATTAAGGAAAGAATATGTCTAATCTTAATTTTGATTTTGCTGAAAATGACTTTCGCCCTTTAGCTGCCCGTATGCGCCCAACAAATTTGGAACAATATTATGGGCAGACTCATCTAATTGGTGAGGGAAAGCCGCTTCGTAAAGCAATTCAAGCAGGGCATGTTCATTCTATGATTCTGTGGGGACCGCCGGGTACAGGTAAAACAACGTTGGCGGAAATTATTGCTCATCGTATCAATGCAGAAGTTGAACGAATTTCAGCGGTAACAAGCGGCGTGAAAGAAATTCGAGAATCGATTGAGCGTGCGAAACAAAATCGACTTGCAGATCGCCAAACGATTTTATTTGTGGATGAAGTGCATCGCTTTAACAAAAGCCAACAAGATGCATTTTTACCACATATTGAAGATGGTACGATTATTTTTATTGGTGCGACAACGGAAAATCCTTCCTTTGAATTAAATAATGCATTGCTTTCTCGTGCAAGAGTTTATCTCCTTAAGTCATTGACAGTGGCTGAAATCGAACAAGTTCTAAAACAGGCGATTTCTGATCCTGAGCGAGGATTAGGTAAAGAGCGGTTAGTTTTAGAAGAGAATTTACTACAGGTATTAGCCGAATATGTGAATGGTGATGCTCGCCTAGCTTTAAACTGCCTTGAACTGATGGTTGATATGGCTTCTGAAACTGAAAACGGTAAAAAATTAGACCGCACTTTGTTGAAAGAAGTATTAGGTGAGAGACAAGCTCGTTTTGATAAACAAGGTGATCGCTTTTATGATTTGATTTCTGCTTTACATAAATCTATTCGAGGCTCGGCAGCAGATGCGGCGCTTTACTGGTATGCGCGAATTATCACTGCAGGCGGCGATCCTCTTTATGTTGCACGACGTTTATTAGCGATAGCCTCAGAAGATGTGGGTAATGCCGATCCTCGCGCAATGCAAGTGGCTCTAGCGGCTTGGGATTGTTTTACGAGAGTGGGCGCTTATGAAGGAGAGCGAGCCATTGCTCAAGCCATTATTTATTTGGCCGTAGCGCCGAAGAGTAATGCGGTTTACAACGCATTTAATGCAGCCAAACAACATGCAAAAGATTTTCCTGATTTTGATGTGCCACCTCATTTACGTAATGCGCCAACGGCTTTAATGAAAGAATTAGGTTATGGCGCTGAATATCGTTATGCACATGATGAACCTAACGCTTATGCTGCTGGAGAAAATTACTTTCCACCGGAACTGAAAGATACACAATATTATTTTCCAACTAATCGTGGTATGGAAATTCAAATTAAAGAAAAGATTGAGCGCTTACAAGAGCAAGATAAAAACGCATCAAAAAAACGCTATAAATAATTTTTTCTAGTATGGTAAATATAAAAAAGTGCGGTCAAATTTGACCGCACTTTTTGTTATCACTTAAAAAAGCATTATTTTGCTGCTTTTAACTCTTGGTAATACTGTTCGTAATATTGAATCGCATCACCTACATCATCTTGCCAGTGGCTTTTTTGAAGAATTTCAGCTGTTGGATAAATAGATGGATCTTCGGTGATTTCTTTTGGAAGCACTTTTTTCGCTTCAAGGTTAGCCGTTGGGTAACCGATCGCTAAAGTCAATTTTTCCGCCGCTTTTGCACCTAGCAAGTAGTTAATTAACTTGTGTGCGCCATCTGGGTTTTTAGAGGTTTTAGGAATCGCTAAAGTATCAACCCAAAGAACAGGACCTTCTTTTGGGAACACCATATTTAATGGAGCTTGTTCTTTTTTCGCGATACGCACAGAACCATTCCATAACTGACCTAATTCTACTTCACCAGAGATGAATGAGTTTGCTGGGTTATCAGAATTGAAAGAAAGTACGTTTGGACGTAGTTTTAACAACTCTTCGTAAGCTTGTTTAATAATTGCAGGATCTTTGGTGTTTGGATCTTGACCAATTTTTAATAACGCAATATTGAATACTTCACGCGCATCATCCAATAATTGGATTTTGTTTGCGTATTCTGGTTTCCAGAAATCACCCCAAGAAGTGAAATCAGAACCTTTATAGGTGTTAGTATTAAATGCAATACCTGGTGCACCTAACAATTGAGGAAGCGAGTATTTATTGCCTTTATCATAAGGTTTGTTGAGCCAATCAGGGTCTAATTCTTTGATAACAGGTAATTTACTGTGATCTAATTCTTGTAGCATGCCTTCGCGTCCCATTTTAGATACGAAGTAGTTAGATGGTGCAATCACATCATAACCACCAGCATCACCTTGGGTTTTCATTTTGGCATACATTGTCTCGTTTGATTCAAGACTTGCTACGATAACTTTGATACCAGTTTCTTTTGTGAAATCATCTAAAAGACCATCTGGTACATATTCAGTCCAAGTATATAAGTACACAGTATCATTTGCTGGAGCCTGTGCTTTTGTTGCATCAGACTTGGCTTCTTTGTCGTTACAAGCAGTTAATGTAGCGGCAACTAAACCGGCAGTAAGCAAACCTGCAAATTTTTTCATTTTTGTTTGTTCTCCGTAAAAGAGGGGTAAAAAACCACCTGCATTAATGCAGGTATAAAAAAACGCCTTGATTGTGCGTCAAGGCGTATTCTATTTGATCTTAAAAGATTTGTGAAACCTTTTTATATCAATGTTTAATGATTATTTTTGCGTGTTACTAATTGGCTTAAAATTACTAATCCTAATGAAAGCACGATCATAATCGTTGCTAACGCGTTTACTTCTGGTGTTACCCCTGTTTTTACAAGAGAGAAGATACGCAATGGTAGGATTTCATAGCTTACACCACTTACGAAAGAGGATACAACAACATCATCTAATGAAATAGTAAAGCTTAATAACCAACCTGATACTACCGCAGGTAAAGCAAGTGGTAGGATAATTTTACGTAAAATAGTGACTTCGCTAGCACCTAAATCTTTCGCTGCTTCAAGCATTCTTGCATCAAAGCCATTTAAGCGAGAGAAAATTGTCACGGTAACATAAGGTAGACAGAATGTTACGTGCGCCAATAGTAATGACCAGAAGCCTAACGAAATCCCTACAACCATGAATAAAGCTAGTAAAGAAACCGCCATAACGATATCTGGTGACATCATGACGATAAATAACATACCGCTTACGGCTTGTTTACCGCGGAAACGATAGCGGTAAAGTGCGATAGCAGTTAAACCACCCACAATAGTCGCTAATGTTGCAGCAAAGAAAGCGATAGTGACAGAGTGGAACGCAGCTTGGATTAAGGTATCGTTATTAAATAAACGCTCATACCAGTTCCAACTAAAGCCTTTCCAACTTAAACCATAACGGTCTTCGTTGAAGGAGTTAGTCACCAAAATAATAATTGGGATATACAAATAAGCGTATACCACAAACATAAAAATATTACGTAGTAAACGACTCATTATTCTAACTCCACTTTCTTATTCAACAATTTATTTGCACGATAGTAAACGAAAATCAACAATGCCATTAAGATGGTTAAACCGATACTGATTGCCGAACCGAATGGCCAGTTACGGGAAATTAAGAATTCACTCTTAATCACGTTACCGACCAATAATACTTTCGCACCACCAAGTAAGTCTGCTACGTAGAACATACCCATTGCAGGTAGTAATACTAATAAACAACCGGCTACGATACCTGGCATAGTTAATGGTAAAATAACACGGAAGAAACGTTGAACAGCATTCGCGCCTAAATCTCTTGCCGCTTCTAATAAACGTCCATCTAATTTTTCAATAGCAGAGTAGAGCGGTAGAATCATAAATGGTAAAAGGAGATACACTAAACCAATGATTACAGCTACTTCGGTATTTAAAATACGAATAGGCTCACTCAAAATGCCCATATCCATTAACATGGTATTTAACACACCTTTCACACCTAGGAATACTTTCATCCCATAGATACGAATAAGTGAGTTTGTCCAGAATGGTAATACCACGAGGAATAACAAAAATGGACGATATTTTGGATTAATTTTGCTGACCATAAAGGCAAATGGATAGCCAATAAGTAAACAAATAATTGTCGCGATGCCAGACATATACAATGAATTCCACACAACCTGTGCATAAAGCGGATTAAACAGGTTAGTGTAGTTATCTAAAGTAAATGGCAAAGCATAAAAGTCACTACCATCTCGGGTTAAAAAACTTACGGTTAAAACCAATAAGTTTGGAATTAGCACAAAGAAGATTAACCAACTGAAGATAATTGCAACAGTAATTTTCTGGAATTTATTATTGATTATCTTCATCGTTGAGTACAACCTCCCAACCTTCGTGCCATGTAATACCTACACGTTGACCAACGCTGTGATCCATATGTGGGTCATCTTCGTTAAAGAATTCACTCACTAATACACGTTTACCGTTGTGATCAAATTCGACCGTAGATTCAAGTGTCATCCCTTTATAGGTACGATCCACAATGCGACCAATAATTGCATTTGAGTGTTCATTTTCGTCAAGCTCTTCAATCACAATATCTTCTGGACGTAATAATACCTGCAGTTTTTGATCTTTTTCAGCTGAGATGCTTGTGTGGATATCACATACACGACCTTCTACGTTAGCAAGTAGCTCATTATCAGATTTACGTTCAATCACGGTAGCATCAAATACGTTGATTTCACCAATGAAACGAGCGACGAATAGGTTAGCTGGATCTTCATAGATTTCACGTGGTGAACCATCTTGTGCAATTTTACCTTTACGTAATAAGACGATGCGGTCAGACATGGTGATCGCTTCTTCTTGATCGTGAGTAACGAAAATAAAGGTAATGCCAAGTTGACGCTGTAATTGTTTAAGTTCATTTTGCATTTGTTTACGTAACTTATAATCCAGCGCAGATAAAGATTCATCCAGCAACAAAACTTTCGGTTTATTCACTACAGCACGAGCAATTGCGATACGTTGTTGCTGACCACCAGAAAGTTGAGCTGGTTTACGATCGGCCATTTCTTCTAATTGCACCATACGCAATGCATCCAGAACGCGAGGTTTAATTTCACTTTCTGCCACTTTTTGCATACGCAAACCAAAAGCCACGTTATCAAAAATGGTCATATGCGGGAATAACGCATAACTTTGGAATACGGTGTTAATGTGGCGTTTTTCTGCGGGAACATTAGTAATATCCTCACCGTCCAAAATAATATGACCTTCATCTAATTCTTCTAAACCCGCTAATAAACGCAATACTGTAGTTTTACCACAGCCAGATGGGCCAAGAATTGTGACGAATTCACCGTTATTAATGGTTAGATTAAAATCATTAATAATTGTGTTAGAACCATAGGATTTTTTGATTGAACGAAGCTCAATAATAGGCTTTTGAACCAGATTTTCCACTAGCTTTGGTTTTCTCCCTAATTTCACCAATTTAATCGGTACTGAGTAGAAATGAACCTGCAAAAATGATGCAGGGGCGACATAAAATTGAACGGATATGATATAGCGAATTGTTAATGATGAAAAGGATTTAATCACGTTTTTAGGAAAAAATTTATCGAAAATTTGACCGCACTTTTTTCAGAAAATTTTATAACTCTCCACTTTCTTGTTATATATCAAGAACTGTAACGAATTTTGGGATTAGACTAGTACTGATATAAAGGAGAATTTTAAAATGGAAGAATATAATAATGAATTATTACAGCGATTTTTAACTTATGTTGCGTTTGATACGCAATCTAAATCGTCTGCAAAACATTCGCCAAGTTCTGCTGGGCAAATGAAATTGGCTTTGCATTTGCAGCAAGAATTAATTGAACTTGGTTTACAAGATGTCAATGTGACTAAGCATGCCGTCGTTACAGCTTATTTACCCTCAAATCATCCCGAGTTAACACAAACTATCGGTTTTATTTCCCACCTAGATACCTCACCACAATGCAGCGGTAAAAATGTTCAACCTGAAGTGATAGAAAATTATCGAGGCGGAGATATTGCATTAGGTTTAGGGGAAGAGTTTATTAGTCCCGTGTATTATCCATTTTTACATCAGCTTATTGGCAAAACCTTGATTGTGACAGATGGAACCACTTTACTTGGTGCAGATAATAAGGCCGGAATCGCAGAAATTATGACCGCACTTTCTGTATTACAACAGAAAAATATCCCGCATTGTAATATTCGAGTGGCATTTACGCCTGACGAAGAAATTGGTTTAGGAATGCATTATTTCCCATTGGATGATTTTCCTTGTGATTGGGCATATACCATTGATGGTGGAGAAGTGGGCGAGTTAGAGTATGAGAACTTTAATGCCGCGAGCGCAAAAATTACCTTTAAAGGTCGGAGCATTCATCCTGGTTATGCTAAAAACAAATTAGTGAATGCGCTTACGTTAGCTTGTGAATTTCAACAAGGTTTTCCAAAAGATGATGTCCCCGAAAAAACATCAGGAAAAGAGGGTTTTTTCCATTTAGATGATTTTAAAGGGGATATTGAGAAAGTTGAATTACATTATCTGATTCGAGATTTTGACCAAGCTAATTTTGAGCAACGCAAGGCGTTTATTTATCAACTAGTGGAAAAATTTAATAGAGAGAAAAGCCTGAAAGAGCCTGTGGAATGTGTTATTGAAGACAGTTACAAAAATATGTATGACACTGTTAAAAATGTTCCACAGGCGATTAAACTTGCTGATGCAGCAATGAAAGCTTGCGGTATTACTCCAAATCATAAACCAATACGTGGTGGAACGGATGGGGCATTTTTAGCGGAAAAAGGATTAGCTTGCCCAAATATCTTTACTGGCGGCTATAATTTCCATAGCAAGCATGAATTAGTTACCCTAGAAGGGATGGAAAAAGCCGTCGAAGTGATTATAAAAATAGCAAACTGTAAAGAATTGTAAATCTGTGTAAAGAAAAAACTTGCATTTGTCAGAATATGTCAATATAATCGCTAGCGTTTTATCGAGATTCCTTTGATAAAGCTAAACTTTAGAGATTTTATTCATAAATTCCTTTTTGGTGCTCCTAAGAAATTAGGAGCTTTTTTTTATCTAAAATTCAGATCTTTACTTCAAAAACGGGTTGCTTCGTTTTTCTTGTCCAATAGTTGTGTAAGGGCCATGTCCTGCAACAACAACCATATCATCATTTAATGTAAATAATTTATTCTTGATTGATGAGATCAATGTATCAAAATCCCCACGAGGGAAGTCTGTACGTCCAATACTGTTTTGGAAAAGTACATCGCCAGTAAAAGCAATATTTTTTTCATGTTCAATAAAGCCAATGTGGCCAGGGGTATGACCAGGAAGATGAAGAATTTCAAAGGTAAATGTACCAATTTGAATTTTTTCGCCTTCTTGATTAAGCCAGCGATCCGGCGTAAATGCGGAAATATAAGGTAAACCAAATTGTTGAGATTGCTGTGGTAGACTTTCAAACAGAAAGCGATCTTCTTCCTGCGAACCCCAAATTTCAATGTTGAAATGATCTCGAATTGCTTCAGCTGCCCCCACATGATCAAGATGGCCATGTGTTAATAAGACTGCTTTTAGGCTTAATTCTAATTCCTCAATACGTTGAATAAGCTTTTCAGCATTACCACCAGGGTCGATAATCGCCGCATTTTTTTCATCATCCCAAATAAGTGAACAATTTTGTTGAAAGGCTGTAACTGGAATAATTTCAATATTCATCTTTTTTCCTTATTGTTTATAACAAAAAACCGCACTAAAGTGCGGTTTAAAATTGAATTGTTTTTATGCACCACGCCATGTTCTTACAGGGCCGGTATCTACGTGAATAAAATTACTGTAAGGATAATATCCCACACCACCGTTCTCTAGATTTTCAGCTGCTTGGCGTAATCTTGCTAAAGGCACTCCTGGGATTCTAAAATCGATAGCTTGGCCTTTAATATGATAGCTATTGCTTGCTACACCTCGGCTTTGGCGATGACGCATAGCATTTGTTGCCGCACTACGATAGCCACAAATCACATCAATTTGTGCAGTACGTAAGCCCAAATCACTTTGTAGATGATAAAACTTCATGAAGAGATTGGGATCCATACGACGCACTTGGTCTGTACGGCGATCTCTCATAAAATAATCAAGTTTGCCAAGTAGTGAACGACTAAACCCTGTGATTGCAGAGAACTCACCGCTTAATCGTTCATTGGTGTTGACATTATAAAAGCTGAGAATGCGAGGTTTAGGTGTAGAGACCATGGCTAATACCGAAGTTGGCATCATGCTTGCGCCTAAAACAATGCCGCCTAACGAAAGCCATTTACGACGATTTTTGTCAATATTACCCATTTTATAGTCTCTTTTATTACCTATCTTTCATCCTAGACAATTTTTGTATTAAAAAGTTCTAGTGTAAACCATTTTTAAAGATATTTTTTTACAACAGCCCAATCAATGCCGCTAAAACTTGCTGCATCATCGTATTTATAAATATCCGGTAAAACTTGTGTTTGACCGTTTTCCACCCATGCAGTTACATAATATAAGAATACAGGGTCATTTGTACGAATGTTAGCCGATACAGTTTTTTTACTCGCTAAAGCATTACGTTTTTTATCTTCTGACCAGCCTGCTTCTTTTAACAAGATAGAGGCAAGTTGATCTGATTTCTCTACACGTACACAACCAGAGCTTAATGCACGATCTTTTTTGCTAAATAAGCTATGATTTGGTGTATCGTGAAGATAAATCGCATCAGAGCTTGGCATATTAAATTTATAGTTACCTAATGCACTATCTCCAGCGGCTTGACGAATACGGTACGGAAATTTATTACCAATGCTACTCCAATTAATAGAATGAGGATTAATGGTGTTGCCGTTGCTATCTAAAATAGAGTAGTTGTGGGCAGTAGCATAGCTTGGGTCACGTTTTAATTTCGGTAAAATATCTTCATTGATTAAACGTGTTGGGGCATTCCAAGGTGGATTCACCACCACGTTACTCAAACGGCTGTACATCACTGGCGTACGGCGTTCATTTTTACCCACAATGACGCGTGATTCTAGAAGAGCTTTACCATCACGATAATATTTCAATTGATAGCTTGGAATATTAACGAAAATCCCATTTTCAAAATCTGGAATAACACGTAAACGTTGTGCATTAAGGGCAAGTTTTTTACCCATTGCAGAAATACCTGAAGCTGAAATCATTGATGGAAGTGCTTGTACGGTTTCACGGTATAAACGATTATGGTTAGATAATCCATTTACAAAGTCAGAAACAGCATTGTTTTTAACCGCACTTTGCCATTGGTCAATAATTTCTTGATTTGGTAATTCTGGTTTGTAAGCATTCGTTGCATATAACCAACGTTGTGCTTGTTGATTTACGTTCTTGCTGTAATACAAGTAATCAAGAAAAGCGTCACTTAACAACACATCGTAGGTAAGGCCGCCAGTTTTTTCAGCGTTATGTAAATTAATTAATGATTGCGCCGAACGTTTAGAAATACCAGACGCTACCATGGCCGCATATTCGCGTAGGAATTGTTTTTCTGCAGCCTTGTCTTTCCACATTAAGTCATATTTATTATCGGCATATAATTTTGCCAAAATTGGTTTGAACTGCAGATTTTGTTCGCCAATTTCATGAGTTAATGACATCTCTAGCATGGTTTGTTTTTCAGCTGCTAGACGAGCTTGGTCTTCTTTGATTTCCGCTTCAAGTTTTGCACGCTCTTCAGGGCTTAATTTAGACATATCAATGCCTTTATTTTCGGCTTGTTGAGGTTGCCCAACTGTTTTTGCCCAGTCTGCTAACGCACAACCTGACGTCATCATTGATAATGATAAGACTAATGTGCTTAATTTCATTGTTCCTTTTAACATTACTGTACCTTTAAAAATATTCATAAAAATAACCGCACTTCAGTGTTTTTATCTGCTAAAGTGCGGTCAAAATAATCGTTATTTTGTTGCTTTTGCCGCTTCTTGTTTTATTTCAGCATCCACTTTTTGTTGATTAGCATTGAGTTTAACTAAATCAGCTGCCATTTTTTCCGCTTCTTTTAAGAAGAAATCTGGCGCTTCATAGTCTTTTGGTAAATCATCAATATCTTTTAATGCTTTTTTACCTTCACGTTTAAAACGATCATTGAGATCTTTTAAACGTCTCGCATCATCTTTATCATTTTCCGCTTTGCGCTCTTGGAAATTCAATGATAGGAATTTACGCTCACGGCGTTCATCACGGATCTTAAGATCTTCATTTAAAGCAATAAATTCAGGATCTTTTGCAATACGCTCTAGATGTTTTTCATTTAATGCTTCAACATCTTTACGCGCTTTATTAGTTTCAGAATAAGTTGCCGGCGGAATTTTATCCCAAGGTAAGGCGTTATCTTCTTTTTCTTCACCAATTTCTTTAGCATCAATAATTTCAGGGAAATTAATATCTGCCGCCACACCTTTTAATTGGGTTGAACCACCATTAATTCGATAGAATTTTTGGATAGTATATTGCAATACACCAAGTGGTGTTTGGTCTAAATCATAAACAAAGTTTAATGAACGACTTTGTTGTACCGTACCTTTACCAAAGGTATTTTGCCCAATAATGATACCGCGATTGTAATCTTGCATTGCTGCAGCAAAAATTTCAGAAGCAGACGCACTGAAACGATTAATCATTACCAACAATGGACCTTTATATTGCTGAGCATTATCATCATCTTCGTGTACACGAATACGTTGATATGCATCACGTACCTGTACAACTGGACCATCAGTGATGAATAAGCCACTTAATGCTACGGCTTCTGTTAATGCACCACCGCCATTTTCACGAAGATCCACAATTAAAGCGCCAATTTTCTTCTTCTCAGCCTCTACTAATAATTTCTTCACATCATCAGTTAAGCCAATGTAGAAACTTGGAATTTTAATGACGCCAACGGTTTCACCATCTACCTTAGAAACAGTGAGTTTTGCTGCTTGGTCTTCAATACGGACTTTATCGCGAACTAAGGTAACAATACGGCTTTTTCCACCTTTTGCAGGTTCAATTTCAAGACGAACTTTTGTTCCTTTTTTACCTTTAATTTTGTCAACGATATCTTCTAAACGCCAACCGATAACATCTTCGATTTCGCCTTTTTCTTGGCCCACACCAATGATTTTATCGCCCGCTTGTAATTTTTTACTGCGTTCAGCCGGTGCTCCTGGCACTAAAGATTTGATGCTAGTTTCGTCATCTTCAGATTGTAATGTTGCGCCAATCCCTTCTAAAGAAAGGTTCATACTTTCATTAAAGCTTTTTGCAGTACGTGGTGCAAGGTAACTTGTATGTGGGTCGATTTCTCGAGCAAAAGCATTAATGTAAATTTGAACGATATCATCCGCTTTAGTTTGAGTTAATCGACGAATCGCTAAATTGTAACGTTTAGTGAGTTTTTCTTTAATTTCAGGCCATTTTTTATCTTTTAACTTGAGGCTGATTACATCATTTTTGACGCGCTCTTCCCAAAGTTTATTTGCTTCTTCTTCCGTTGCTGGGAAAGCGGCTTTTTCACGATCGATCTCAATTTGATCATTACCTTTTAAATCTGGTTCTTTATCTAATAGAGATAGAGCATAAGCATAACGCTCATAACGACGTTTCATCATCAGATCGTAAATCGCAAATGCAGCTGAAAGATCGCCCTCATTAAGTTGATCATCTAATTTAGAACCATATTTAGCACGTAAATCATCAATATCTGATTTTAAAAAGGTGTTATGGCTGTAATCTAAGCTTTTAATATAACGATCAAAAATCTTTTCAGAAAAGGCGTCATCAAGCTGGAATTTACGATAATGTGATTGTGTTAAACGTGTCGTTGCACGCTTTGTTGCTAACTGGTTTGCGTCAGTTGCCGAAGGAATTGTAATATCGCTTTGCTTTAATTTCGGCTGCACTGCAAATGTGTCAGACGAATGAAGAAATAACGCACCTAAAATTGCTGTCGCAATAAGACTTTTGGTTGTATGTAATTTCATTTAACCTTTCCCGATAAGAAATAAATTATTAGGCAAATAAACGATCTGCGGTGACAGTCATCACTAAACCATTCTCAAGTTCTACGCGAGCACCGTCTTTTTCTACATTTAATACCGTCGCATTTTTTGCTTGTTCAGCCACTTTTACTTTCACTTTGCTACCCGCAGAAAGTGTTGTGAAATCAACCGCACTTAGTTTTACTTGTGGTGCTTTTGGTTTGCGAGTTGTTTGATTTGCATTTGGTTTACGAGCAGGGCGTTTTTGTTGTGTTTTTTTCGCTGCTAATTCTGCTTTGCGTTTTTCTGCAAATTTGGCTTTTGCTTCTGCTAATTGTTGAGCCGCATGAGAAACGTGTTCTGCATCTAATACACCCGCAGGATTGCCGTATAAATCCACACGCTCAGCACCTTCGCGACAGCCGTGTAAATAGCGCCAGTTGGAAGTGTATTGACGTAAAGCCTGACGTAATTGAGTTTTGCTGACTCGTTCATCATCTTTTAATGCTTCAGCAAGATCTTGGAAAAGACCAATTTTTAATGGTTTAGCTTCACCTTCTGCAATAAAGCAAAGTGGGAATTTTTCTATAAGATATGCAATGATCGCTTTTGTATCAGTTAATTTTTGAACGCCTTCAGCATTATTTTCAACTTGGGCTTCAACTTGAGAATCTGTCATTTCTGAGTTTTCCTAGGATAAAAAAATAAAAACTTGCACAGTTTACCGCACTTTTATAAGGATTGACAATGGTTGGACAGAATAATTCCGTTTCTAACTCTAAATGAATAACTTCACAAATTCCCTTAATTCAGGCTAAAATAGTCCACTTTTATAATTTCTGAAAACATAATGACAAAAACACCTGATTTTACTCATGCCACTTATAGACTAGTGCGTTGCATTGGATGCGATGCAACGGTGTCTGTTCGTCGTCCGCAAGCGGGGGAGTACGCTCAATGTCCTCGTTGCCATCAGAAATTGCAATCGGGCAGTCGTTGGTCACTTAAACGTTGTTCATTAATCGCCCTTTCTATCTTAATTTTAATGCCATTTGCTTTAGGCTATCCTTTATTGAGCTTAGATTTACTAGGTACTAAAATTGATGCTTCTGTTTGGAAAGGAATTTGGAAAATGGCAGTAGAGGGATATTCCTATACTGCATTTATGATTTTTATCTGTGCTGTTTTAATGCCTGTATCTTTTGCGATTTTAGTCATTATGTTGCAGCTTTCTAAATTACTCAAAATTAAGCCTCGTAATGTCTTATTATTTGTGGGATATATTAAGCCTTGGGTCATGTTTGACGTATATTTAGTTGCACTCGGTGTTACCATGTTTAAAGTGCGCGAATATGCCACTTTAGAAGTGGATGTGTATTTAATTGCTTTTGTTTTTACTGCACTTTTAACCACTTTATTGTTCATTAAAATTAATTTAGATGACTTATGGCATGATTTTTATCCCGAGCAGAAACCAGTTACTAAAAGTGATAAGCCGTTAGAACTTTGTACAGCCTGCGATTACACTTTTTTAAAAGAAGATCAAGAATATGATCACCGTCATCGAGCAATTTGTCCACGTTGTGCATCGCTTATTGAAATACCAGAGAGTGTAAAATTACAACGCGTTTGGGCGACATTAGTGGCAGGGATTATCATGCTTTTTCCCGCAAACTTACTCCCAATATCCGGTGTTTATTTAACAGGAAATTTGTCACAAGATACCTTGATGTCGGGCGTGATGTCATTTATAAGCATGGGCAGCTATTTTGTTGCTTTCGTGGTATTCTTCGCCAGTATTTTTGTGCCAGTAAGTAAAATCCTCATTATGTTATATTTACTGGCAAGCGTGCATTTTAAATGGCGACATTCAATCAAATGGCAGATGCGATTATTGCATGTTGTTCATTTTGTTGGACGTTGGTCAATGCTAGATCTTTTTGTGTTAGCCTTGATGATGTCTCTAGTAACACGCGGACAGATTATTAATTTTACTGTAGGCCCTGCCGCATTTTATTTTGGTGCAGCAGTGTTTTTAACTATGATTTCAACTTCACAGTTTGATAGTCGATTAATTTGGAAAATTTATGACAGAAAACAATAAACCAGAATCTCAATCTATTGATGAGCAATCTAATAATATAGAAGCGTTATTA
Organism: uncultured Haemophilus sp.; assembly: GCA_905205995.1. Classification (GTDB taxonomy): domain Bacteria; phylum Pseudomonadota; class Gammaproteobacteria; order Enterobacterales; family Pasteurellaceae; genus Haemophilus_D. The sequence goes on from CAJLFU010000017.1 coordinate 29,991, forward strand.
CGTAAGAATAAACGCATCTCACCGTTTTGGTTGTTACCTTTTATTGCATTATGTATTGGTGCCATTTTATTTTTCCAAATTGTGAAAGAACAAGGAAAGATGATTACGATTACATTTTCTAATGGTGCAGGATTGGTTGCAGATAAAACACCGATTCGCTATCAAGGTTTGCAAATTGGTGTTGTGAAGAAAGTTAACTTTACTGACAATATGCAAAAGGTGAAAGTTGAGGCAAGCATTCATTCTGAAGCCACCGATGTGTTAAAGGAAAATACTAAATTTTGGCTTGTGCAACCGAGCGTATCGCTCGCGGGGATTTCAGGTTTAGACTCTTTAGTTTCAGGAAATTACATTACGCTTCAACCGGGTGATGGTGATTCTGAGGATGAATTTATTGCAGAAGAACAAGGTCCTATTGCACAAGTCAATCCTGGCGATTTATTAATTCATTTAATTTCAGATGATTTAGGTTCGATTTCGATTGGGGCTTCTGTGTACTTCAAAAAAATGCCAGTCGGGAAAATTTATGATTATCGCTTCAATAAAGAGAATAAAGTTGAAATTGATGTGGTGATTGATAAAGCCTTTGCTCGTTTTGTGAAGAAAGATTCACGCTTCTGGAATATCAGTGGTATCAACGCTAACATTAATGCATCAGGTGTGAATGTAGAGATTGATAGTTTAAATTCAGTGGTGCAAGGTGCGGTATCATTTGATTCACCGTCAGATAGCCCACAAGCTGTGACTAATAGCCACTATACACTTTATTCTAACTTGCAAGCAGCTAAACGAGGTATTGAAGTTGAGGTGACTATTCCAGTGACTGCGGGTTTAGATGCAGGGCAAACCACTGTTTATTATGGTGATGAGCAAGTGGGCCTTCTTTCATCTTTAAGTGCGGACGAAAATAATGAAGAAATTTTAAAAGGCACATTATTAATCGATCCAAACCAAGCTAACCTCTTAAAAACGAATACACGTATTGTGTTAAAAAATCGTAAGTTAGATTTGGGTGATGTGGCTAATCCGAAAAAATTCTTCCGCGGAGATTATTTTGAAATTATTCCGGGTAGCGGAGAAAGCAAAACGCAATTTGATGTGATTCGAGAACATGAGTTATTACTCAAAGCACCGAATACTTTGATTTTAACCTTAACCGCACCAGAAACTTATGGTATTACTGAAGGACAATCGGTGTTTTATAACAATATTGCCATTGGTCAAATTGTGAAGCAGCATTTAAGTGTTGATGGTGTGAAATTTGAAGCGGCAATAGCTGCAGAATATCGCAATCTTATTCATGAAAATACTCAATTTGTGGCTGCCTCTAATTTTGATGTCAGTTTTGGTATCGACGGATTGCGTTTTGAATCAGCAACGCCATCAAAATGGCTACAAGGTGGGGTGAGAGTATTACCCAAAAAAGGAAGTGGTGCCCCACATTCAAGCTATCCACTTTATAAAGATATCAGTAGTGCAGAAACGGGCATTACGGGTAACTTAGTGAATCCAAGTATTGTGCTACATTCCACTAATTTGCCAAGTATTAGCAAAGGTTCTGTGGTGCTTTATCGTCAGTTTGAAGTGGGTAAAATTATTAACGTAAGACCGAAAGCCAATAATTTTGATATTGATGTGTATATTTATCCGGCTTATCAAAATCTTCTTACAGATAAAAGTGTATTCTGGGTTGAAAGTGCGGCACAAATTGATATTACACCGAAAGGCATTAGTATTCAGGCTTCTCCGGTTGCTCGTTCATTAAAAGGGGCAATTAGTTTTGATAATACGGGGTCAGGCAAAAATAAAACCCTTTATCCAAGTGAACTGCGAGCTAAATCAGCGGGGCAAGTGATTACGTTACTCACAGATGATGCAACAGCTTTAAGTAAAGGTATGAGCTTGCGTTATCTCGGTATGAATGTGGGGGAAGTTGAGCAGATTGCACTTGATCAAAAAACAAATCGTATCACAGCAAAAGCATTAATTAACCCAAGTTATATGGAGATGATTGCAAAAGAGGGTACTGTATTTAAAGTGATTTCCCCACAAATCTCAGCGGGTGGAATTGAAAACTTAGATAGCCTTTTACAGCCTTACATTGATATTGAGTTAGGCAAAGGTCCATCAAAAACACAGTTTAATTTAGCGCAAACTGCACAACCTCGAAATAAATACAGCAATGGTGTGCCATTTATTTTGGAAACCAGTGATGCGATGAATTTAACGGAAGGCTCACCAGTGCTTTATCGCGGTATTGAAGTGGGAACCGTTCGTAAGTTTGAATTGAATTCTTTAGGTGATCGTGTGTTGGTTCATATTGCGATTACACCGAAATATCAACATTTGGTACGTAAAAATTCAGAGTTCTGGGTTTCATCGGGTTATGATTTTAATCTTGGTTGGAAAGGCGCAGAGTTTAATACCGGTAGTGTACAACAATTGTTGAAAGGCGGTATTTCGTTCTCGACTCCATCGGGTACGATCGTTCAACCACAAGCAACGGCAAATCAGCGCTTTATGTTACAAGTGAAGAAACCAGCTGAAGCACCAACGTGGAATTCAGGTGCTTTACCGGCAAATCAATAAAATATAAAAAGAAATAACCGCACTTTTGAATCATCAAAGTGCGGTTATTTTTTTAGGTGTTTTGAATAGTGTTATAGGTGTTATTGTCCCATATTTTTGACTGATTTTAAAAAGCCTTTGGCTGAAGTATAGACTTCATCTTTGCCCTGAGCATGTAAAATCATATCGGACATTTCACGAAAAGCCCCTTTGCCACCACCAAGGGCAAGCACATAATCCACGGCATTTTGCACATAAGGTGCAGAATCTGCCACGGCAAAAGAAAGGCTACAAGTTGCAAAAGCGGGGAGATCTACGCTGTCATCACCAATATAGGCGGTTTGCTCCGCGGTAACACCTGCTTGTTTCATGAGATCCAAACAAGCACTTTCTTTTTCAAGTTTACCAAGGAAGAACAACTTAATCCCGAGATCACTTATTCGCTTACGCAGGATTGCAGAATCTCTGCCCGATAATACGGCTACCTGAATACCTGCATCCATCAACATTTTGACACCAAGACCATCGCGCACATGGAAACTTTTAATTGCTTCGCCATTTGCATCATAATGGAGTAGTCCGTCAGTTAATACGCCATCGACATCGGTGATGACTAATTTAATTTTCTTTAATTTTTCGTTAATCATTAGCTTGAGAACTCCACTAAGCCCACAACATTATTTTCATCATTGACCACAACAAGAGAGTGAATTTTCTTCTCTTTCATCAAGTCTTCTGCTTTCGCTAAGAATTCATTTTCATGAATAGTTTTCGGTGACGAGGTCATGAGCTCTTTCGCGGTCTTGTTAAGTGTATCGGCACCGTTAGCCGTTAATGCTCGGCGCACATCACCATCCGTAATAATGCCTTTAAGTTGTTGGTTTTCCATGACTAATGCTACACCCATACGACCTTCATTCATAATAGTTAAGCAATCAGTAAAGCTGGTATCTGGTGTGGTAATCGGCAATCGAGTTTGCATTTGATCTTTTACTTTGCATAACAAACGACGACCGAGGCTGCCACCTGGATGGAATTTCGCAAAGTCAGCAGGTTGGAAATGACGCGCTGTAATTAATGAAACCGCAAGAGCATCGCCTAAAGCTAAAGTGACTAACGCAGAAGTGGTTGGTGCGAGGTTGTTTGGACAGACTTCGCGTTCGACAGTGATATCTAAAACATAATCAGCATGGCGAGCAAGTGTTGAGTTTTTATTGCTGGTTAAAGCAACAATTTTATTACCAAAGTTTTTCAAACTTGGAATGAGTTTATTTACATCATCAGTTTCACCGCTATAAGAGATCAGCATCACGATGTCGATCGGTTTTAACATACCTAAATCGCCATGAAAGGCTTCAGTCGGGTGAAGGAAGAAACTTGGCGTACCCGTTGAGGCAAAAGTCGCCACCATTTTTTTGCCAATTAGCCCCGATTTACCAATACCACCGATGACTAAACGACCTTCGCAAGCAAGGATAAGATCCACAACTTGAGAAAACTCATCATCCAAGCGTTGGCTTAGTTGTGCGAGTGCTTGGCTTTCAACAGAAAGGGTTTCTCGTGCGATTTGTAAATAATTCATAGGAAATCCTTATGATAAAAGTGCGGTTGAAAATAACCGTGTTTTGCAGGGCTATTCTAACGGAAGTTATTAAAAATAAGAATGAAAATTTGACCGCCCTTTGAATTCCCCCTATACTACGCCGCGAGTTGGTTAGACAATCGCTGGTTTATTGAAGCCCTTAACCGTGTTCGCACGACCTAGTGGGACAAGTAAACGAGAGGAAAGTCCGAGCTACAAAGGGCAGAGTGCCGGATAACGTCCGGGCGGCGTGAGCCGACGACCAGTGCAACAGAGAGCAGACCGCCGTGAAAACGGTAAGGGTGAAAGGGTGTGGTAAGAGCACACCGTGCCGTTGGTAACAACGTGCAGCAAGGTAAACTCCACTCGTAGCAAGACCAAATAGGAACTCAATGGATGGCCCGTCCAGAGTTCGGGTAGGTTGCTTGAGCGGCAGAGTAATTTGTCGCCTAGATGAATGATTGTCCACGACAGAACTCGGCTTATCGACCAACTCAACAAATTCATCAAAAAATGACCGCACTTTTGTTTTTTCATTATCCTACTCGGGATGGAATGAATAAAAGTGCGGTCATTTTCTTTTGTGTTTTACCACAAGCTCATTTGTTCTAAATGGCTTTCTTCCGGTAAATTCACGTGTAACCCAACGAGGCGAATGGATTTTCCGTGGCTACGTTGCCAAATTTGTTCCAGTAATTGTTGAAAGCTTTTTAGTGATAAAGGCAAGCCTGTTTTTTCTAAGGTCGTCACCTGAAAATCTTCAAATTTTAATTTCACCCCAATTTTGCGAAAAGCGGTTAAAGGGATATTCGGTGCGCTTCGTTCAATACGACGAATAAGCTCGGTATAGAGATTATCTAACAATGCTATGCCTTGTTCGAGATGACGAATATTTTCGGATAAAGTGCGTTCTACGCCGATAGATTTTCTCTCCCGATGCGCTTGAATTTCACGGTCATCAATGCCATGACTAAAATCCCAAATTCGCTTGCCCATTTTCCCGAAGATATTTAATAAAATAGATTGATCGAGTTTTTGTACATCTTCACAAGTTTCTAAGCCCATTTTCAGTAAACGTTCAGAAGTGACTTTGCCCACACCAGGGATTTTTTTCAATGGCAACGTTTTTACAAACTGTTCAACTTCATGAGGTTGAATCACAAATTGTCCGTTCGGTTTATTCATATCGGAAGCAATTTTGGCGAGAAATTTAAGGGGCGCCACACCAGCAGAGGCGGTCAGCTTTAATTCATCAAAAATGGCTTGGCGAATTTCTTGTGCGATCCAAGTGGCGGATCCTGAACATTGTGTACAATCTGTGACATCTAAATAAGCTTCATCTAAGGAAAGTGGCTCAATAATAGAAGTGTAGCGTTGAAAGATCTGATGAATTTGTGCGGATACCTGTTTATAAAGGGGCATATTAACGGGTACTAAAATCAGGTCTGGACATTTTTTGATAGCTTGCGCTGTAGGCATCGCACTGTGCAGTCCAAATTTTCGAGCTTCATAATTACAGGTAGTGAGTACACCACGTTGTCGAGAACTTCCTCCCACTGCGACAGGTTTGCCCTGTAGTGTTGGATTTTCACGGATTTCAACAGAGGCATAAAAGCAATCCATATCAATGTGAATAATTTTTCGGGTGGAGTTCATGCTGTAAGTGCGGTCAAAATTAGGCGTGTTTTTAGTATATCGAAAAGAAAATAACTGTTCAAGTATACAGTTATTAAAAGGCCCACATTACGTGGGCTAGATAAGAGAATTAACGATCAGAAAGAACGGTTTTATCACCAAATTGGATAACGCGTTCAATAGGATAAACATCAATTTTTTCTTGTTGGTTCATAAAGACTTTACGTGCATCTTCAGCCAATTGAACAAACGGAATTTGTAAATTAATATTTATGGATTTACCTGGTTGTAATGGGGTTTCTAAATTGATTTGCATATCTTGGCTATAAATAACTTTGCGGTTATTCACATACACGCCCACCCATTGAATGTTTTTAATTGGTTTTTGACCAATGTTAGTGATTTCATGTTTAAATGCACTTAATGCTTGGCCGTTTTCATCAACCACCATTTCACGGTTACCAATATTGATGGCAAGGTATTTGTCGATATTATCACTCGCTTTTGCCACTTGTTGTGGGGCTTGTGTTGCTTTTGCGGGTGTTGCTTCTTTTGCAATAACTTGTGTGTTAAATGCTAAACATAATGCACCTAATGAAAGTGCGGTCAGAGATTTTAATGTTTTCATTATTCGATTCCTTATAAAAAAGTGGCAAAATTTTACCCTAACTTATCAGGTTAATAAATAGCTTCTTTTCCTTTCTTAGATTTTTTGATAAACTGCCGAACGATTTTGGGGCTGATTCTGGATTCGACGGGATTAGCGAAGCCCAAGGTGCACGTCGAGGTGCGGTAGGCCTCGTAAATAAACCGCAAAAAAATAGTCGCAAACGACGAACAATACGCTTTAGCAGCTTAATAACCTGCTCATAGCCTTCGCTCCCCAGCTTCCGCTCGTAAGACGGGGATAAAGCGGAGTCAAACCAAAACGAGATCGTGTGGAAGCCGCTGTTTGAGGATCGAAGCACTAAATTGAATCAAACTAGCTTAAGTTTAGCGTGTCTGTCCGCATGCTTAAGTGAAATTAAAGACGAGACTAAACGTGTAGTACTGAAGGTAGAGTAATTTCGGACGCGGGTTCAACTCCCGCCAGCTCCACCACAAAATTAGATTAAGAAAGTTCTTAAGCAGTAAAATTTGTTAAAAAATCAATAATTTGACTTTTTTTTGGGGCGATATCGTTTCTAAGATTATATGAAGCCCTACAGTAATAGTTTTAGTAGTAAATATGGTAGTAAGGAATTAGAATATGAAAAGATCTTACTACCATTTTTTATTGGCGGTTTAAGGCAAATAAGCATTCAGTATCCTAAAATATGTGAAGAAACAGTTTGTGTTTTTCTGATACTTCTACCTAGGATGAATGTTGTTTCAACGAAGTTTTTTTTTAGATAGTATTTAGAATATTGATAGAGTAATGAAAGTTATGATTTATTTTTAATAATCTAACTTATTGCGAGTAAAGATATAAATGTTAGATTGGAATGATATAATAGATTTTTTAGCTGGCTCAAAAAAAATTCAGGAGAAAGCTTATTTAGAATGTAAAGCTGCAACGAATAGTTTGCCGAAAGATTTTTGGAAGTCTTTTAGTGCATTTTCAAATACTCAAGGAGGCTTTATCTTGCTTGGAATTACTGAAAAAAATGGTGAATTTGATGTTGCTGGTGTAAAAGATGTTCGCAAAATTGTAGATGATTTATATTCACAAGCACGTGGAGGACAAAAAGTTAGTTGTCATTATTTAAATGATGATTGTGTACGTTATAGTGATGATATTTTTTTAGATAAGAATGTTATAGCTGTGTATGTTCAAAAAGCTGACAATAGTTCCATTCCTGTTCACTTGCATGGTGATATAACAAATTCTTATATTCGTTTAAATACAGGAGATCATAAACTATCTTCTGAAGAATTAAAAAATTGTCTTTCTAGTTATACTAAAAAAAATCAAGACAGTAAGGTAATTCCTAATACATCCATTTTGGATATTCATTTACCAACATTAGATAAGTTTCGTCAATATATTAAAAATAGTAATTCTACAAGCCCCTTGCTTGCTCTGGATGATTTATCATTATTAAAGAAAATAAATGCTTATCAACGAGATCTCGAAACTGGAGAAAATGGTTTAACTTATGCAGGTTTATTAATGTTTGGAAAATTAGAAATTATTCGAACATTACTGCCTCATTATTTGTTAGAGTATAAATCAAAAGAAAAAGAAACAGTGCACCGATATGATGACCGTTGTACATGTGATGAGTTAGACGAAGGGAATTTGTTTGAATTTTATTTAAGAGTCGCTCCAAAATTATTTGATCTTGCAAAAAATAAACATTTTGCATTAAATCAACTAACTAGAAGTGAAGATAATTTAATTACGGGCTCATTACGTGAAGCTTTTGTCAACATGCTTACACATGCAGATTATCTTAATGCTCGAGTTACATTAAAAGTATCCAAAATATCAAATACTTTAATTTTTGAAAACCCAGGTGCTATGCTTGTGAGTATTTTAGAAGCACAAAGTGGAAAGAAATCTGAATGTCGAAATTCAATTTTACATAATATGTTTCGTCGAATAGGTCTTTGTGAAAGGGAGGGAAAAGGTATTGAAACTATTTTCTCTAACTATAGAAAAGAATTATTGACTACACCTGTATTAGACACTGATTCAGAAAAAACAAGTTTAACTTTAACATTACAAGATAGCTCTGTTATTCAAGCTAATCAACAATTACAACATAAGTTGGGAGCTAACTATCAGAATTTAGATAATGATTTGTACAAGAAGATTCTGTTATTGACAGCTTTAAATGGAGGATGGATTAACCATCCGATCCTATCTGAAAAATTGGAAAAAGATTATCATAGCAGGGATATTACACTGGCCCTACCAACTTTAGAAAGAAAAGGATTGCTATTAGGTAAAGGAGAGAAAAAAGATAAATTCTATGTTTTACCTTGGATAGATGTTGGTGATTTAAAAGAAATTTATGCTAAACGCCATGAGGTTACAGTAAGTTCTCAATTAAGTTTTGATGTCGAAGGTTTACTTGAAGGTACTAACTTAGAAGCTAACTTAGAAGCTAACTTAGAAGCTAATTTAGAAGCTAAAGATCAGAGAACACTAGTTTATTATAGTTTTGATTTAGATAGCGTAGGGAGAACTATAAAAAACGGTCGAGTGATTATTAATGAATTGGATGACCTAAATCCAGAATTTTTATCATCTCTTCGTGCTATGGTTCCAGATGATTTTTATCAGAAAAAAAAGAAGAATGCTAAAAAACTAAGAGAGTTAGTTTTTACACTATGTAGTGAACAGTTTGTGACCAAGAAATCCCTTGCTAAACTTTTAGGAATGACAGAGTCAAGTTTATGGCTACATTTAAGAGAATTTGTTGCTCAAGGAATGTTAGAGCTTGCTTTTCCACAGCAGCCAACACATAAAGATCAATCTTATAGGGTTGTAAAATAGCGATATTCTTTGCCACTTTATTTTTCTATTTGTATCTAGCCAAATGTATATTGTGTGCTAGTAATAGTGGAAAAAGAAAATATAACTTGTAATAAAAAATAATTTCTTGATAGTATAATTTCAACAAGGATCAGATAAAGAATATTTAAACTGGCATTTGATTTCTTATTGTAGTAAGAGTAGTAGCAAGAAAATTTGATTGGTTAATAT
>CAJLFU010000018.1 GCA_905205995.1 uncultured Haemophilus sp.
ATCCCATACCATCCGAAATACCCGCACCAATCGCAATCACGTTTTTAATGGCACCCCCTAATTGAACGCCAATCATATCTTGGTTTACATATACCCGAAAATGCTGACTGCAGTGAATGCGCGCTTGAAATTCTAAGGCAAACTGTTCATTACAAGAGGCAAGGGTAATCGCCGTTGGCAAACCTTGAGCCAATTCTTTCGCAAAAGTAGGACCTGAAAGTACCGCCGTCGGAATTGCTTTACCTAAGGTTTCTTCCACCACTTCTTGTAGTAATCGGCCAGTGTTGCGTTCTAATCCTTTGGTTGCCCAAATTAAGCGATGATGAGGTTTTAAGTGCGGTCGAATCTTTAAGAGAATTTCACCGAAAGCATGGCTTGGCACCACAATTAAAATGTCTTTCGATTGATCAAGGGCGGTTTTCAAATCTAATTCTAAATGCAAACTTTCTGGAAATTCAATATCAGGCAGAAAACGGCGATTTTGACGTTCCTGTTGCATTTGATGAATATGATCAGGATTGTGCCCCCAAAGATAGGTTGGAGAGCCATTGCGAGAAAATGAGATAGCGAGTGCTGTTCCGTAAGAACCGCAACCAAGAATGGTAATTGGAGATTGGGATGGATTCATTTCAATCACCTTTAAAATAAAAGGGCAGGCGGTATCGCCTGCCCTTATTACAATTAATGTTGGGTTTCCTGATTTTCTTCCGCTTCAGCCGCAGCTTGCTGCTTGTTCATGTAATCAATGAACAATGCATCGAAGTTTACCGGAGAAAGGTTTAATGCCGGGAATGTACCACGATTTACTAAGTTAGAAATCAATTCACGTGCATAAGGGAAAAGCATATTTGGGCATTGAGATGTTAAGCAGTGTGCCATTTGAACATCTTCTAAACCGCTGATTGTAAATACACCAGATTGTTTCACTTCACAAATAAACGCCACATCACCAGAATCTTCCATGGTGGTTTCTACGTTAATGTTTAAAGTGACTTCGTATAGATCTTCACCCACTTGAACCGCTTCTGTGCTTAAATCAAAGCCAAGTTTTGGTTTCCATTCTTGGTGGAAAATATGAGGAAGATTTGGTGCTTCAAAAGAAACATCTTTTACATAAATACGTTGAATTTGAAGTACGGCTTCTTGTTGCTCTTCAGCTGCTACTTCAGGTTGTTGATTTTGTTCAGACATAGAGGATCCTTACTTATGTTTTTTTACTAATGGTAAATTTGCACCCGCCCAAGCAGCTAAACCGTCTTTTAACACATAAACTTTTTCAAAGCCTTGTTTGGTTAAAAGTTCTGCGGACGTAGCAGAAGAAACACCGTTAACATCCACAATGATAACCGGTTTTTCTTTGTGGTGTTCGATTTTGCCTACATTGTGATTTTTGATTTCAGTTGGAAGCAAGTTCACGCTGCCAATAATATGACCGCGTTGGAATTCATCGATAGAGCGTAAATCAATCACCACCGCTTCTTCGTTATTCATTAAATGAACGGCTTCAGGATTAGTTATCACGCGATATTTTTGTGTCGCACTTTTAAAAAAGGTAAAAAGTGTCATAAAAAGGACAGCAAACCATGCGATCGTTAAAAAAGTGTGTTTTTGAGCAAATTCAATTGCTTGAGGCATAAATTCTTGCATGTTGTTCTCAACTTAATTTTTGATAATGAATAAGAGTTTATCTTCACATGAAATAAAGGCTTAAGTATAACCGCACTTTGGTTATCTTTCAAAAAAATTCTGAAGGAAACGTGGGGTTGGCGAAAGCTTATACAATCAAATGGGGAAAAACATGATCGGGATCATAAATCTATTATCTTAGTGTTTATTCTACTTCTAATTAAGTAGAGAATAGCCAAGTTTAGATTATTTAACGTAAAAGGAGACAAGTATGAAATTAAAAAAATTAACAGCACTCATGATGCTTGGAGTAGGTGTTTCGGTCGCACAAGCCGCGGAATTACCGAATATTACGATTTTAGCGACTGGCGGCACCATTGCTGGAAGCGGTGAAACCGCAGTTTCTTCTGCTTATAAAGCGGGGCAACTTAATGTTGAAGCGTTAATTGATGCCGTGCCTGAAATTAAGCAATTAGCTAATGTTAAAGGTGAACAAATTGTGAAAATTGGTTCACAAGATATGAGTGATGATGTGTGGTTAAAATTAGCGAAAGCGATTAATGCACAATGTAAAGACACTGATGGTTTCGTGATTACTCATGGTACCGATACCATGGAAGAAACCGCTTATTTCTTAGATCTTACAGCAAAATGTGAAAAACCAATTGTATTAGTGGGTGCAATGCGTCCTGCGACAGAAAAAAGTGCGGATGGTCCGTTAAATCTTTATAACGCAGTCGTGGTGGCAACCGATAAAAAATCATCTGGTCGTGGTGTGTTAGTGGCGATGAATGGGGAAGTACTAGGTGCGCGTGATGTGACCAAAATGAGTACCACTGCAGTACAAACATTCCATTCACCAAACTATGGTACCTTGGGTTATATCCATAACAGTAAAGTGGATTACGAACGTTCGCCTGAAAGTAAACATACCGTAAACACACCATTTAACGTAGATAAATTAGACAGCTTACCGAAAGTGGGCATTATTTATGCTTATTCTAATGCACCAATTGAGCCGTTAAATTCATTATTGGATGCGGGCTATCAAGGTATTGTTTCCGCAGGTGTGGGTAATGGTAACGTGAATGCCGCACACTTAGAACGTTTAGAAAAAGCGGCGAAAGATGGCGTTGTAGTAGTACGTTCATCTCGCGTGCCAACCGGTTACACAACGCGTGACGCTGAAGTGGATGATTCTAAATATGGTTTTGTGGCTTCAGGTACATTGAATCCGCAAAAAGCACGTGTGTTATTGCAATTAGCCTTAACACAAACAAAAGATCCAAAAGTGATTCAACAATACTTTGAGGATTTCTAGGAAAATCATTGAAAGTGCGGTCAGAATTTGAATCAAATTTTAACCGCACTTTCGGATAAAATAGGCTAATCCAAGTAATAAATATAGATAATGCACTAGTTTGTTGTTAATATATGTTCTGGAATTATTTTAAAAATTAATATGGAGAAAATATTATGATTTGGGCTCAACTTTTAGTCGTCCTACTCTTTATTTACCTAGGGGCTAGATTAGGCGGTATTGGTATCGGTTTTATGGGTGGTATGGGTGTTGTGGCACTTTCACTGCTTGGCTTAAAACCGGGTGCAATTCCGTTTGATGTAATTTCAGTTATCATGTCTGTAATCATGGCGATTGCGGCAATGCAAGTTGCGGGTGGTATGGATTTCTTAGTAAAAATGGCTGAAAAAATCCTACGTAAAAATCCAAAATACATTACCTTCCTTGCGCCAACGGTAACTTACTTTATGACTGTGCTTGCAGGTACTGGTCACACAGCGTTCTCGACACTTCCAGTAATTGCTGAAGTGGCAAAAGAACAAGGTATCCGTCCTTCACGTCCACTTTCTATTGCGGTTATCGCTTCACAAATTGCGATTACAGCCTCTCCAATTTCTGCAGCGGTGGTATTCCTTTCTGCTGAATTAGAGAAAAACTTTGGTTTAAGTTACTTACAATTATTAGGTATTTGGATCCCAACTACTTATGCAGCATGTATGATTACTGCGGTAATTTGTAACTTCCTTGGTAAAGATTTGAAAAATGATGAAGTTTACCAGGATCGTCTAGCAAAAGGCTTAATCACTATGCGTGGTGAAATGCAAATTGAGATCAAACCTTATGCAAAACGCTCTGTAATGATTTTCCTTATCGCGATTTTAGTGGTCATGCTTTATGCAACAGCAATCAGTAAAACTGTTGGTTTAATTCAAAACCCAATTCTTTCTCGTGATAACGCAATTATCTCTTTCATGCTTGCGACTGCAGCGATTATCACTATGGCATGTAAAGTGGACACAGCAAACATTACCAATGCAGCAACCTTCAAATCAGGTATGTCAGCCGTAATTTGTGTGCTTGGTGTGGCATGGTTAGGTAATACTTTCGTTGAAGGTCATATCGATCAAATCAAAGCAGTATCAGCTGAGTTCTTACAACAATATCCTTGGAGTTTAGCGGTTATCTTGTTCTTCGCAAGTACCTTACTTTACTCACAAGCTGCAACAGCAAAAGCATTATATCCAACTGCAATTTTATTAGGTGTTTCTCCGGAAGCCGCAATTGCAGCCTTCGCCGCGGTATCAGCATTATTCATTCTTCCTACTTACCCAACTTTAATTGCGGCAGTAGAAATGGATGACACCGGTTCAACTCGTATCGGTAAATATGTATTCAACCACCCATTCTTAATTCCTGGTGTGATTGCAATTAGCTTATCTGTATTATTCGGTTTCTTAATGGCGGGTGCAGTTTTATAATCCTCTATTAAGCTAAAATAAATGAAAACCATCTTGTCTTCGGATAAGATGGTTTTTTAATAGGGAACTTCTTCTTGTTGTGATACTCTAAAGGGCAACCTATTTTTATATATAAGGAAAACCAATGAAGTTATTTAAAATCCTTTTTGCTGCATTAATTGCTTATGTACCAACAGCATGGTCTGCGGTGGATTATAATATTAAATACAGTTCTAATTATTTAATGCCTGCGTACGTGCATTTTAAGGCTGATGGTTCACAGTATTCAGTCAATGCGAAAATTAATGTTCCGTTGTACAACATTGTGTTTACTTCTCGTGGTTCACAAAATGCGAGTCAATTTAAAATGGTGAATTATCAAGATGTGCGTAATGGTAAAACGTATGCAATTTCTAAAATTTCGCCAACAACAATTGAATACGGTAAAGTTAAAAATGGGTTAGAAACCGAGCCGTTAAAATTACCAACTTTCGACTTATTCACCATGGCATTTCAGTTGAGTTATTACGATAAATTACCAACCAGTTTCCAAATTACAAATGGTAAAAAACTTTACCCAATGGAAAATGTGAATGTGAAGAAAGTAGAAAAACAAATTCAATATAACAAGCAAACTGTCACAGAAATCACTTATTCATTTAAAACAGGTAACAAAGACATTATGGTGAAGAAATTCTCAGGTGAGCAATTTCCACGTTATATCAAATACAGCCGAGATGGCGATGATTACGAGTTAGAGTTTGATGATTTTGTAAAATAGAATCAGATGAGAAAAAGAAGCCACGCAAGATTTCGTGGCTTTTTATTTTATTGCGCATACATAAATACTTGAGTGAGAAGAAGTATCGATGAGATAACAAATTGGCAGCCTACAATTGGCATGACAAATTTCAACCATTTATTAAATGGAATGCCAAGCATTTGTAACGTAACAAGGACTAATCCTGTTGGTGCAAGGAACAACATAATATATTGCCCCCAGTTGTAAGCCGATACCACGATGTCTCTTGGAATGCCCACAGTATCAGCCAGCGGAGCCATAATTGGCATGGCGAGTACGGCAAGACCTGAAGATGAAGGTACAACCAGCCCTAAGAAGATGAAGATAAGGAGCTGACCAATAATAAAGACGCTGCCATTCATTCCATCGACAAGATGTGTCATATAATCGAGAATGGTGTCAGAAATCATTCCTTGTTCCAGAATGATATTGACTGCTCGAGCGAGTCCGATAATCAATGCGACGCCGACTAATTCAGAAGCACCATGAGTAAAGCCATTTACGACATCTTTTTCAGGCAATCCACTGATAAACATAATAATGATGGTAATAGCTAGGAAGGAGGCCGCCATTTGAGGGAACCACCAGCCTCCAAACATAACCCCCCATACCATGAGAGGAAAGGCGCCACTAAATAGAATCAGAATGAGTTTTCTTCTAAAGGTAAATTCAACGGTTGCATTCGGATCAATATCTTTCATATAGAGATCATAGAAGGCTTGACGATCGTCATAGGTATAAGAAAATTCAGGATTGGCACGCAGTTTTTTACAATACCAATACATGTAAGCAATCACACACGCACCACCAAGAATAAGTCCCAGTGTACGAAATCCCATTCCTTCAGTGAATGGAATACCCGCAGCATTTGAGGCAATGACAACGGAGAAGGGATTGATTGTAGAGAATGCCGTTCCCATTGAGGCGGCGAGGAATATGGCACCAACACAGACAATCGAATCATAACCTAAGGCTAAAAAGACAGGAACAAGAATCGGGTAGAAGGCTACCGCTTCTTCCTCAATGCCACAAGCCGTACCGCCTAACAGCATTAACACACAGACAGCAAAGACAACAGAGAACTCATTTCCTTTCGTTTTCTTGGTGAGAGACATTAATCCGGCATTAAAGGCTCCTGTCTTGTTTATGACACCAATCATCCCACCGAGTATGAAGATAAAAATCATAATATCCGCTACTTCAATGGTGCCATCCACCATGGCGTGAATCATATCAGTAATGCCTTTTTCGTGTTGTTCAATGCGTTGATAGGTATCAGGAATAGCGATAGGCTTTTTGATAATGCCGTTGGTGAAATTAGAAAGTTGAATTTTGATATTGAGTTGATTAAGGGTTTGTTCTGTTGCTGGATAGCTTTGATCGGGAATTCCGTGGGTTTTGACAATAAAATGATTTTCGGTGCTGTCGTAGGAAAGTTTAGAGTAGGACCCTGAGGGAATAAGCCAAGTTAGGCCAATAGCAATAAGAAGAATAATAAAGAGGATGCTAAATGCGGAAGGGAATTTCATCTTTTTCTTTGATGCTTCCATTATGGAGAACTCCTTGTGTTCGGATTAGTCAATAAGCCGAGCGCGTATTCTACACAAAACGAGCAAAAAAGCAAAGGGTGATTTTTCAAAGAATGTAATGATATCAAGGTTAGCAATCGTTTACTTAAACCAAGTTTTATTGTGGTTAAACCTGGCTTAAGTCTATTTTATTTAGGAAAATTGAGCAATTTTTTCACTCAAATCATCCAACATTTCATAACGTTTTCGGTACATGGAGCGTTTTTTGCTGGCGATTTCTTCCAGTGGTTTACGAGCACTTTCAAGCGGTAATTGCCAATATTGACCTTTTAATTGCCCTTGGTTTTCTTGCCAAAATTCATCGTAGTTGAATAGGATTTTACTGCGCGCAGATAAACGGTATTTACCTTGTGAAGTGTGAGGGATGCCGATTAATTCGCATTGCCATTTTTCAGCTAACAAGCGGAAAACATTCATCAACATAAACATTGGGCGAACACCGTGTAATTCTTTTGTGGCTTGTTTTACCGCTTCTTGCGCCTCTTCATAAGATGGGCCTTGAATTGAGGCAATAAGTAACTTATTTGGCTTTAAGAATGTGAAAGAAGCATCATAGATACTACGTCCATTATTGTCTTTTAAGTTAATAGAAAAATACCCTTCAAAAGGGTCAATCTGGTTGATATTGAAATAAATACCAAGTTGATCCGTTAATTGCGCTAATAAAAGGGATTTTTCTTGTAGCAATTTTTTACAAAATTCAACGCCCATTTTTTCTTCAAGCATTAGCAGATTATTGGTAATAGCATTGAGTCGATCAGTTGCAGAAAAACGTTTGTCACAATAGGTGGCGAGCAATGCATTAAAACGATATGGATTTTGTTGAAAAAGTGGAATCCAAGTTTGGTTAGTATTTAAGAAATCAACCAGTGCATCACATTGTTTTTTAAATAAAAATTTGCGTCCGTAATAACGGGCTTTATCCCTTAATTGTTTTTTTAATGGATGATTACAAGAATCGGGCAGTAATTCTTGAAAGGTCGCGAAAGTAATAGTTTGTTTGGCTGTCATAATGGATAAAGTGTGGTTATTTTTTCAAACGTTTTTTATTGGGTAAAATCATGCTGATTTTTGACCGCACTTATTGTACCTGTATTCCATGGTTTTTCCAATTAAGCATCAATAAAGGTGGTTCTTTACTTGCCTATTTTTCGATTTCTCCTTAATATGCCAAATCCTACCTTGAATTTATGCAACTCATCCCCATATTCAATAAAATTATAGAATTGATGTAAGAGAGATAATTATGAACGCCAAAAGAACTCAACAACGTACACTTCCTGTATTGCCATTACGGGATGTTGTCGTTTTCCCTTATATGGTGATGCCACTTTTTGTTGGGCGCGCAAAATCCATTAGCGCCCTTGATGAAGCCATGAATGAGGGCAAACAATTATTATTGGTGTCACAAAAGCAAGCAGATTTAGAAGAACCTACCGTTAATGATGTATTCGATGTCGGGACGATTGCCAATATTATTCAATTATTAAAATTGCCAGACGGTACAGTGAAAGTGTTGGTGGAAGGGCAACAACGCGCCAAAATCAATCAATTAAATGATGGTGAAGCCCATTTTTCTGCGGAAGTTACACCGATTGAAACCACGTTTGGCGATGAAAAAGAATTAGATGTGGTGAAGGCAGCCGTTTTAAATGAATTTGAAAGCTATCTGCAACTTAATAAAAAAATCCCTGCAGATGTTTTAGGTGCGCTTCAACGCATTGATGATGCAGATCGTTTAGCAGATACCATGGCTGCGCATATTCCTGTGACCGTTCGCCATAAACAAAGTGTGCTAGAACTGGCGGATGTGCAAGAGCGTTTGGAATACTTGCTCGGCATGATGGAATCCGAAGCGGATATTCTTCAAGTTGAAAAACGCATCCGTGGCCGTGTAAAAAAACAAATGGAGAAAAGCCAGCGTAACTATTATCTTAGCGAACAAATTAAAGCGATTCGCAAAGAAATGGACGAAGGCGAAAGCGAAGATACCATTGATGAAGTTGAGCAACTTCGTCAAAAGGTTGAAGCGGCAGGTATGCCAGCAGATGTGCGTGACAAAGTGGAAAGTGAGTTACAAAAACTCAAAATGATGTCAGCAATGTCGGCTGAAGCGACAGTGGTGCGTAGCTATATTGAGTGGATGCTTCAAGTGCCATGGCATAAACGTACCAAAGTGAAGAAAGATATCGCAAAAGCTCAACAGGTTTTAGATGCGGATCACTATGGTTTAGAACGAGTGAAAGAACGTATTTTAGAATACCTTGCGGTACAAGCGCGTTTAAACAAAATCAAAGGTCCAATCCTTTGTTTAGTGGGACCGCCAGGGGTAGGTAAAACCTCACTGGGTCAATCTATTGCCAATGCAACAGGTCGTAAATATGTACGCATGGCATTAGGTGGGGTACGTGATGAGGCGGAAATCCGCGGTCACCGTAAAACCTATATCGGTGCATTACCGGGTAAATTGATTCAAAAAATGGCAAAAGTTGGCGTGAAAAACCCACTCTTCTTGCTTGATGAAATCGATAAAATGTCTTCGGATATGCGTGGGGACCCAGCATCAGCCTTGTTAGAAGTGCTTGATCCAGAACAAAATACTACCTTCAATGATCACTATCTTGAAGTGGACTACGATTTGTCTGATGTGATGTTTGTGGCAACCTCAAATTCCATGAATATTCCAGGTCCATTGCTAGATCGTATGGAAGTGATTCGCCTTTCTGGTTATACCGAAGATGAAAAACTCAATATTGCGATGCAACATTTGTTACAAAAACAAATTGAACGTAATGGATTGAAAAAAGGCGAATTAACCATCGAAGAAAACGCCATTTTAGATATTATCCGTTATTACACCCGTGAAGCCGGTGTGCGTGGATTAGAGCGTGAGATTTCTAAAATCTGTCGTAAAGCAGTGAAGAATTTATTGGTAAACCCAAAAGTGAAATCTATTACCGTTAATTCAGACAACTTGCATGACTATCTTGGTGTGAAACGTTTTGAATTTGGTAAAGCAGATACCCAAAACCGTGTGGGCGAAGTAACAGGCCTTGCGTGGACTGAAGTGGGCGGTGACTTACTGACCATTGAAACTGCTTCAGTGGTAGGTAAGGGTAAATTGACCTTCACCGGTTCATTAGGCGATGTGATGAAAGAATCTATCCAAGCAGCGATGACCGTAGTCCGTGCGCGTGCTGAAAAATTGGGTATCAATTCTGAATTCCATGAAAAACGAGATATTCATATTCACGTGCCAGATGGCGCAACACCGAAAGATGGTCCAAGTGCAGGTATCGCAATGTGTACCGCATTAGTTTCTTGCTTAACGGGTAACCCCGTGCGTGCCGATGTCGCGATGACAGGTGAAATTAGCCTACGCGGTAAAGTATTACCAATCGGTGGATTGAAAGAAAAATTACTAGCGGCACATCGTGGTGGCATTAAAACTGTATTAATTCCAAAAGATAACGTGAAAGATTTGGAAGAAATTCCAGATAACGTAAAAGAAAATCTTGCGATTCATGCGGTAGAAACCATTGATGAAGTGTTAGGCTTAGCGTTAGAGAATCCACCAGAAGGCATTGAATTTGTGAAAGTGGAAACGAAAGCGAAAGCACCACGCCGTAAAGCTGCGACCAAAACAGCAAGAGCGGTTAATTAATGACTTATTTTTTAGGGCTTGTGAAAACAAGCCCTTTTGACTTTTAATTATGCAAAAATTTCCCCCTCTTTCCCTTTATGTGCATATTCCCTGGTGTGTGCAGAAATGCCCTTATTGTGATTTCAATTCGCATGCACAGAAAGGCGCAATCCCTGAACAAGAATATGTGCAACATCTGATAGCCGATCTTGAGGCAGACTTAGAGAAATATCAGGCTAGTATTCAACATCGTTCACTTCATTCAATTTTTATTGGTGGTGGCACGCCGAGTTTATTTTCAGCGGAAAGTATCAAGTTGTTATTGGCAGAAATTCAACGTCGCATTCCTTTTTCAGAGAATATAGAAATCACCATGGAAGCCAATCCTGGCACCGTGGAAGCGGAGCGTTTTAAAGGCTATGTAGATGCTGGTGTCACACGTATTTCCATGGGTATCCAAAGTTTTAATGACGATAAATTACAACGTTTAGGGCGAATTCATAATGCGGCGGAAGCTAAAAGTGCGGTCAGTTTGGCGAAAGTTTCAGGCTTGAAAAGTTTCAATCTGGATTTAATGCATGGCTTGCCAAACCAAACACTTGAGGAAGCGCTAGATGATTTGCGACAAGCTATTGAGCTTGCTCCACCACACCTTTCTTGGTATCAGCTCACCATTGAACCCAATACCATGTTTGCTTATCGTCCGCCTACATTGCCGGATGATGATGAGCTTTGGGATATTTTTGAGCAAGGGCACCAGCTTTTAACCGAAGCAGGTTATCAACAATATGAAACATCCGCTTATGCGAAACCGGGCTTTCAATGTCAGCACAATCTGAATTATTGGCGATTCGGGGATTATTTGGCGATAGGTTGTGGTGCACATGGAAAACTGACTTTTCCTGATGGTGATATTTTACGTTTTTCTAAAACGAAACATCCGAAAGGCTATTTGCGTGGTGAATACCTTTATGAAGAAAAAAACGTGGAAAAAAATGACCACGCTTTTGAATTTTTCATGAATCGTTTTCGTTTATTGGAAGCCGTGCCAAAACAAGAGTTTGAATATTACACAGGGCTTTCGCAAAGTGCGGTCAAAAATCAAATTGATTTGGCCATTCAACAGAATTATATCGTGGAAACTCTGGATTCTTGGCAAATCACCGAACACGGAAAATTGTTTTTGAACGAGCTGTTAGCGCTTTTTTTAGATGAATAAAATTTTTTCATCATCATGAATAAATTTTTACACTTGTTTATTTAATAGGGTCGTATTAAAGTAAAGCAAACGTTTACGTTATTATTCAAAATTTAAAAGGGACAGAGAAATGGATCAACTGGAAATGAAAAAATTAGCTGCGCGCGCAGCGTTAAAATACGTTAAACCCGATACTATTGTTGGTGTAGGAAGTGGCTCAACAGTGAATTGTTTTATTGAGGCTTTAGGCGAATTAAAAGATCAAATTCAAGGTGCGGTAGCAGCATCTAAAGCTTCAGAAGAATTATTACGTAAACAGGGTATTGAAGTATTTAGTGCTAACGATGTATCAAGTTTAGATATTTATGTGGATGGTGCAGATGAAATCAATCCACAAAAAATGATGATCAAAGGTGGTGGTGCTGCACTGACTCGCGAAAAAATTGTGGCCGCTTTAGCGAAAAAATTTATTTGTATCGTGGATTCTAGTAAACAAGTGGATGTTTTAGGTACGACTTTCCCATTACCAGTAGAAGTGATTCCAATGGCACGTTCACAAGTTGGTCGTAAATTAGTTTCTCTTGGTGGCGCGCCAGAATATCGTGAAGGCGTGGTGACTGATAACGGCAACGTGATTTTAGATGTACATAACTTCGCTATCTTAAATCCAGTGGATATGGAAAAAGAATTGAATAATGTCGCAGGTGTAGTAACAAATGGTATTTTTGCTTTACGTGGGGCGGATATTGTGATTGTTGGTACACCAGACGGCGCAAAAATTATTGATTAATAAAAATAAGGAAGCAAACATGACAAACAAAGTCTCACTCGACAAATCAAAAATTAAATTTGTGCTATTAGAGGGCGTGCACCAAAGTGCATTAGATACCTTACATGCGGCTGGCTACACCAACATCGACTTTTACAAAAAAGCGTTAGACGGTGATGAGCTAAAAGAAGCGATTAAAGATGCGCATTTTATTGGCTTACGTTCACGTACCCAATTAACTGCAGAAATGATTGAAGCTGCGCCGAAGCTTATTGCTATTGGCTGTTTCTGTATCGGAACCAACCAAGTGGATCTTAATGCAGCAAAAATGCGTGGGATTCCGGTATTTAATGCCCCGTTCTCCAATACACGTTCTGTAGCTGAATTAGTGTTGGGTGAAATTTTGCTCTTAATGCGCAATATTCCTCAGGCAAATGCGGATGTGCATCGCGGTTTATGGAATAAATCAGCAGTGGGTTCTCATGAAGTACGTGGTAAAAAATTAGGTATCGTGGGTTACGGCCATATCGGTTCGCAATTAAGTATTATTGCGGAATCTCTAGGGATGGATGTGTATTTCTACGATATTGAAAATAAATTGCCATTAGGTAATGCAAAACAATTACACACACTTGAAGAGTTATTAGGTTCTTGTGATGTAATCTCGCTTCATGTACCTGATTTACCTTCAACCCGTAATTTAATGAGTGCTGAACGTATTGCACAGTTAAAACAAGATTCTATTTTGATCAATGCGGCACGTGGTACGGTAGTGGATATTGATGCCTTAGCGGCTGCACTTGAACAAGGTAAAGTTCGTGGTGCTGCAGTTGACGTATTCCCTGTTGAACCCGCTTCAATCAATGAAGAGTTTGTTTCTCCACTACGCAAATTTGATAATGTGATCTTAACCCCGCATATCGGTGGTTCTACAGCGGAAGCCCAAGAAAACATTGGTTTTGAAGTGGCGGGTAAATTTGTGAAATATTCTGATAATGGTTCAACCCTTTCTTCCGTGAATTTCCCAGAAGTATCTTTACCAGAACACGTTGGCACAAAACGTTTACTTCATATTCACGAAAACCGTCCAGGTGTATTAAACAAACTGAACCAAATTTTCGTCGAAGCCAATCTCAATATTGCAGCGCAATATTTGCAAACCGATCCGAAAATTGGCTATGTTGTGGTAGATGTTGAAACAGATGATGCATCACCATTGTTAGCCAAACTCCGTGAGATTGAAGGCACAATTAAAGCACGTGTGTTGTATTAATGTGAAAAATTAAGCAAAAATTGACCGCACTTTGTGCGGGATGAAAATCAAAATGGGCAAAGTAAGTTATTTTACTTTGCCCATTTTTATTAACTAGTTGCAGCTTACATTTATTTGATCATCGCCTTAAATAGATTACGGCGATCAGCATTAAATGTCGGCTGTGCGGTTGGGATGGATAAAATCATACGTAAACAATCTTGTGTGAGTTGAACAGCTTGTTCGTTAGTTAGATTCGGGGCGAGTGGTGAATGTAAGGAGCAACTTAAATATTGCGGTACATTTTCAAGACTACTAACGGTGAAAGTTAGCGCTTTGTACGGCAGTTGTACAGTGAGTTTATCACCTAATTCACGTGGCTCCCATTGTTGTTGAGGGCCAGGTAGGATCACCACACTCATCATCCATGGGGTTAATACTGTGCCGATCCATTGATCTTCAAATAAAACAAATTTAGGGCAGAAACACTCGATGCCTTTATGAAAGAAAGGGAGATCTTGCATTTCAGGTACAATGTTTTGCATTTCGGCAAGGAAAATCTCCGTTGGATTTTCTTCAAAGCCAGAAACAGAGTTTAAAAGTGCAGTCGGATTTTGTAGTGTTTTTTCGTGTCGATACATGGTTTATTTTTCAATATTAATAAGATTAAAGCATAGCAGGTAAAATCTTAAAGAAAGTTCCCTTCTTTCGTAAAGAGGGGGTAGGGGAGATTTAACACTTGTCTCTATTAATTAAGTCAAATCTCCCCCCCCAGCCCTCTTTTCTAAAGAGGGGAGTCTAGATTCAAACCATATTCAGCAATCACTTGATTTAACGTTTCAAAAACCTTTGGCAACACGTTTTGTATTGTTTCCGTTAAGCCAATTCCAGATTCTAGTGATTCTGGTTGGATGCCGATAAGACAAAGGTGTTTTGGAAATTCGTCCGTCAATTTCATTGCAGAAAGTACATCACAAATGCCGAGTTGGTGTGGCGAAATTTTGCGAGAGAAAAAGGTAGGTACTTGTTCGTCATGCAACACGATAATCTCGCCTGGCTGTTTGTTAGCAAGCACGGCATCAACAATAATCAAATGCTCGCGATTTGCCATCGCATCCAGTAATTCCATGCCACAAGTACCACCATCGATGATGTCAAAGTGCGGTTGAATTTCAGGGCGTTTTTCAAGCTCCTGTACAACACGCACACCGACACCTTCATCGCTTAACAAAATATTGCCGACACCAAGAATTAACGGCTTCATTACAACACCTTCACTTCAGTCACTTCACCGTTTTCGGTATTAACTACGTGAACAGCACAGGACATACAAGGGTCGAATGAGTGAATGGTTCGAACCACTTCTAACGGTTTAGTTGGATCTGCCACTGGTGTACCAATAATAGAGAGCTCATAAGGGCCCATTTGGTCTTGTTCGTTACGTGGACCGGCATTCCATGTGGATGGTACAACCGCTTGATAGTTTTCGATGCGACCGTCTTTGATCACAACCCAGTGAGAAAGCATACCGCGTGGTACTTCACCGAAACCAACACCACGGAATTCACCGTTTGCTGGAATATCCGTTTTGATATACGCCGTCATATCACCTTTAGCGATGTTATCAATGAGCATTTGCCATTGAGCGCTTAAAATGTCGTTGATCGCACAGCAATGTACGGTACGACCGATAATACGTCCAAGGGTAGAATGTAATTGATCGGTGGTTAAAGTATTACCGGTCAATTTTTCATAAATGCCTTTCAATTCATTGAAATGGGTAACGGTTGGTGTGTCGTTTGCTGCCAAACCACACATTAAATAGGCGAGAGGTCCCACTTCGACAACTTTACCATAGAAGGTTGGCGCTTTTACCCAAGAGTATTTACCATCATCTTGCCAGCCGGTATATTTCGGACGAGTTAAACCCGCCCAAGGTTCTAATGGCTCATCGTCTTCGTACCAAGCGTGTTTACCACTTTCTTTAATTCCTTTTACAACGAACTCATCTTTTTGTTGATCAATTGGACGGAAAGTTGATAAATCGCCGTTTTCGATATAACCACCTTTTAACATTAATTTAGAGTTATCTGCATCAATTGGGTATTCTGGTACAGATAAGTAGTTGCCCGATGTTTTGCCTAAGCTTAACCATTCAGGATAGTAAGCCGCAAATACTGCTGCATCTACTTTATACACTTGGTTAATGAAGTCAGTTAAACGGTCGATACAAGCTTTCACGAACATGAGACGTTCTTGGTTTAGTACCGCTTGGGAATCTAAGTTAATTGGGTTTGCTACACCACCAATCGCCAAGTTTTGAATATGTGGTGTTTTACTACCCAGTAATGCGACTACACGGTTAGCATCACGTTGACATTCAAGCGCTTGCAAATAGTGCGCGACGGCAATGAGGTTGACTTCTGGTGGAAGTTTCATTGCAGCATGACCGAAATAACCGTTAGCAAAAATACCAAGTTGTCCGCTGTCCACTAATGTTTGAATTTTTTTCTGTACATTGCGGAATTCGTTAGCACTGTTTAATGACCATGTAGAAACGCCTTTTAGCATATCTGCTGCTTTTTCAGGATCAGCTTGTAGCGCAGCGGTAATATCCACCCAGTCCATCGCGGAGAGTTGATAGAAATGCACGATATGGTCGTGAATGCTGTGTGCAGCAAGAATCATGTTACGAATGTACTGTGCATTGACTGGTACTTTAGCACCAATCGCATCTTCTACGGCACGTACGCTGATAATCGCGTGTACTGTGGTACATACGCCACAGATACGTTGCATAATCATCCATGCATCACGAGGGTCGGCACCTTTTACGATATTTTCCATACCGCGCCACATGGTACCGGATGACCAAGCATTGGTGACGACGCCGTTTTCAATTTCGCAATCAATACGTAAATGACCCTCAATACGGGTAATTGGGTCAATTGAGATACGTTTTTTTTCTGACATTATTCTGCTCCGCTAACTTTTTTGCTGAATGCCGCTTTTTCGGCAATAATTTTATCTGAGTCTTCGGTATGTTTTTCTTTAAATACCGGTAATACAGGGAATAAACGAATGATTAAAATATAGGCACATACTTCAATAGAAACGAAGCCGATTGAAATAAGCAATTCTTCCGCAGATGGGAAATATTGATAGCCGTTGCCCGGGTTATACATGATAAGCGAGTAGTTCATACGCCATAATGCGGCACCGAGTAACATGCTTAATGCCGAAATAAATAACCAACGGGAATCTGATTTTTTCTCCCCAAGGAAGAGGGTAAGTAACGGTAATACCATCAACCAGACTTCCATCCAGAACATCCATGCTTCAAATTTAGTTAATTTATCGAAACCCACAACCATTTGCAGTTTGTCGTGATAAATCAACTCACCAAAACGCACCGCTAAGAAACAGAAAATTAATCCTGCGGTAACGCGTGCTAATTGAGTAAATAAATGACGTTCATCTGGCGTTTTTCCTGCAAGACCCGCTTTAACTAAAGAACCCTCAAAAATCACAATAGAGAAGCCCATAATGAAAGCAGTCAGCAAGGAGAGAATTGGTAGTGCTTCATAGCTTTGCCATACCGGATGGACTTTGTGACCCGCCACAATCATCAAGGAACCCATTGAGGATTGGTGCATCATTGGTAACAAGGCACCCAAGGCAATAATGAAAAACATGATTTTATTCAGTTTATTAAACCATTTTTTCAAGCCGAAGAAACCAAGCCATACAGGGGCAAACTCTAGGGTCACCACGATGATATACACCGTCATACAAAATGCCGTTTCAAACAGAACGGAATTCGTGTTGAACTGGCCTGGAATGTAGAAATAAGGTAAATGCCAATAACGACCCATATCAATGGTGATAGATAAACCACCGAGTGAATAGCCGAATAAACTTGCAAGCAATGCTGGGCGTACAAGGGCGTGATATTTCCCTTTATTAAAAATATACACGGTCCAAGCTAATGCCCAACCGCCACAGGCAAATCCTGTACCAACAAGTAAGTCAAAGGCAATCCATAAACCCCAAGGATAACCGCCGTTAAGTGCGGTCACGGAACCGATACCGAAAACCAAACGTTTTAAAATTAATAAAACGCAAAGTACGGCAAGTGGTGCAAAAAAGAGAATTGCGGCAGAAACAAGGCGACCGCCTACCGGACGTGGATTACTCATGATGCTCATCCTCCGCTTCTTCGATTTCCTTGCGTGCCTGACGCATGGCTTCTTTTTGTGCTGCAATACGCTCAGCGATTTTATCGCCATGCATATTTTTGTAAGTCATAAAGGTTAAACCAGCAAGTGCCACTAATGGCAATGCTAAACCGCGATACAAGAAGTGTTGTAAATGCGCCGCACGAGAACCTGTCGCGACTTCATCTAAGTCTGGTAAACCAAGATTAGCAAAAGGTACACCACTTAAGGCGAGTACCTGTGTACCACCACCTTCTTTTTCACCGTAGATGTGATATTGATATGCTGGTACGGTAGCACGGTATTTATCTGTACTATTGACGTGTTGACGTGGATAATCGTATTCAGTACCACGTAATAAGCTTAAACGACGTTTCGCTTCTGCCAATAACTCTTCACGCGTACCAAAAATAATGGCACCAGTCGGACAAACATGACAGCAACCAGGTAATTCGCCTTTATCTAAACGTTCAACACCTTTTTGGTTACAGAGCTCACATTTGCTGATTTCACCGAATGGATTGTCGTAATCGTATTTTGGTACATCAAAAGGACAACCCACCATACAATAACGGCAACCGGTACAAATATCGGGATCGTATTTCACGATACCGGTTTTTGGATCTTTGGTTAGTGCTTGAACAGGGCAAACGGCAACGCAGTTAGGATCAACGCAATGCATACATTGTTTTTTCACGTAAGCATAGCCGTTTTCTGTTTTGTCTTTATTTTTGCCGTCGCCATCGCTCCACACTTGAATCACGTTACGAGTAAATGGGGTGAGTTTGTCGTTATTTGACCAAGTTTGATCACCTTTTGGATTCACAGGTGTGTGGTTTACGTTTTGACATTCAGCCACACATGCTTGACAACCTACGCAAAGGGTAGAGTCGTAAAGCATTCCTAGTGCGCCAGGAATGGGCTCAACCGTTTCCGTTGCCTGTGCACTCGACACAGGCAAGGAGGAAGCGATTCCGCCAAGCATACCTGCTTTTAGAAATTTTCGTCTATCCATCTTATTTACCTGTATGTTGTTCTTTCTCTGCGGCTTTAGCTTCGGAACGGGCTTTATGTTGAGCGCTTAATTCGCGTAAGGTTACAACACTCACACCGGCTAGGATTGCAGCGGCACCACCTAATAAACCAATAGCGGTCATAGTTGCACCTGAACCTTCGGTGTTGTTGACATCTGGTTTTTCAACGCGTGGTGTAGGGTTTTCTACGCCGGCTAATTGGAAAATACCTTTGGTAAAGCCCACACCTTTTTCGTTACAACCATAGCAAGGGTGCCCGATACCAACCGGCCAGTTATTACCGCCGACATCACAGAACTCTAAAGTAGAGCAGTTACCGTAAGTTTCTGGTCCTTTACAACCGAGATGATACAAACACCAACCGTTACGGTGACCGTAATCGCCATATTCTTTAGCGAAGCGACCCGCATCAAAGTGTGGACGACGATAGCAGTTTTCGTGAATTAAGCGATCGTAAGCGAATAATGGACGATTTAATTTGTCCATTGCGGGTAGTTTCTTATAAGTAAGAATATAAGCGACAGTTGCAAGGAAGTTGTGTGGATTTGGTGGACAACCTGGAATATTAATCACCGGAGTGCCTTTTGGTAATACTTCAGACAAGCTGCTTGCACCAGTTGGGTTGCCGCCACTAGAAGGTACGCCACCCCATGCCGCACAAGAACCGATCGCAATAATTGCGGCAGCCCCTTTAGCCGCTTCTTGGATGTGTTCTACAATCGGTTTGCCTGCTACCATACAATAGACGCCGCCATCTTTAACCGGAATAGATCCATCTACGACTAAAACATATTTTCCATAATATTGTTTAATTGCATTGTGTTTATTATCTTCAGCTTGTTCCCCGAAGGCTGCAGAAAGGGTTTCGTGGTACTCTAAGGAAATCATTTCCAATACCAAGTTTTCCACTGTTGGGTGGGTCGCACGTAGTAAGGATTCAGTACAACCCGTACATTCTTGCGCACCAATCCATAATACTGGTGGGCGTTTAGGCTCGGTTAAAGCAGCGGTCATTTCTGCACTCGCTTTTGAACTTAACCCCATAGTTGCCGCAAGTGCGGTACATAACTTCATAAAATCCCGACGGGAAACTTCTGCTAAAGCAGAAAATAATCCATCACTTCGTTGCATATAATCACTCCAATTGGCACGTTACTTGTATGGTTAATTTACCTATGATATGCCTTGATGAGGGAAATTTATTTGATCGTAATCAAAAATATCCTTATTTTTCTTGTGAGATTAGTGGGTAAGTTATTGTTTTTGTTTAGTCATTGAGAATGATTGTTATTTAATTGGATTGTCTTTGCTTTGAGTATATTTTTTGTACATAAAATCACAATAATAAAAGAAAGGATTTTTACTCGAAAAATCCTCTTAAAAATTGACCGCACTTTGCTGCGACATGAATAAGTAAGTAGACAAGCTAATTTCTTGGTTTTATTTATTTTTATTGATTTTTATCAACAAAAAATTGTCTAAGGGAATGGATTTTATTACGCTTTTCCCTATACTGAGCAGGGATAATTTTCTATGGAGAAATAATGATGAGTGTAGTCGCAGGTGTTGTCGTTGTAACTTTAGCTTTCACCATTTCAATGTATAACAAATTGGTTATGAGACGTAATCAAGTGAATAGTGTTGAGGCAAGCGTGGATGTTCAGTTAAAGCGTCGTTATGATTTATTGCCAAACCTTGTTGCCACAGCAAAGGAATATATGTCGCATGAGCGTAGTTTGCTTGAGCGTATCGTGACGTTACGTGAAAGTGCTAAGTTGGCTCATACTACAAGTGAAAAATTCCAACTCAATAATGAAATTTCAGGATTATTGCGTAATTTACAGGTTCGTCTAGAAAATTACCCTGATCTCAAGGCCAATCAAAATCTTATGCAAATTCAGACCGTACTTAGCGATGTAGAAGAGCAAATTTCTGCAGCAAGACGTACTTATAATTCAGCAGTTGAAGAGTATAACAATGCGGTGGAAATGTTCCCATCAAATTTAATTGCAAACTTGTTTAATTTCCAGAAAGGAACATTTTTCGATATTCCTCAGAATGAGGCGGAAGTCCCTAATGTGGGTAATTTATTTAAACAATAAGTGGAAAAACAATGAATACACCAAAAGAGATTGAAGGGATTCGTTTCCTTGGTTTGGAAAAATTAGATGAGGAACGTTTAGCCATAAAATCCCTTATTAACAAATCGATAATAGGGGCGTTTTTTGGGTTGTTTTTGCTTCTCGGCGCGATAGGGAGTGAGAATCTATTAAGTACGACCTTGATTCTTGGTGTGCTCATTTATTGTTTTCGTCGCTTATTTTTTAGATACAAACGCTTTATCACAGAATTTAAAACTCGGGTGATTAACACAATTGTTCAGGAGTTTGGTTTCCATTTTAGAGCAGATAGAGGTCTTCATATTGCTGACTTTCTCTCGGTTTATGATACGGGACCCGCGACTTTCCGTAGTGAGGATTTAATTTTTGGTGAGTTTAATCAGACAGAGGTTGAAATCTGTGATTTTTCAGCATTTAACATGGAGTTGAGGGAAAAAACGGTTAAATCATTAGGGATTAAGAACTTTCAAGGCATTTTATTCAAAGCAACTTTTCCTAAAGAACTGGCTCACTGGGTTTATGTTTGCGATAAGAAAGAAGCGGGTTTAAGAAAAGAAGGTGAGATTGCATTGATGGATAATCCGTCTTTTAATCGTTATTTTGATGTGTTTACTGAAGATCAAATCTTAGCAAGATATGCCTTATCGCCTAAGTTAATGGAACGCTTTTGTGGTTTGAAAGAGAAATTTAATTGCCCTATTTCGATGGTGCTTCGTGATCGAGAGGTGATTATTGCGGTTAATTTAGGAAAGAATAGTTTTGAACCATCCTTTGAAAAGTCATTGTTGGAAGACAATACGATTCGTGATTATATTTCGAGTATCAAAGGTTTCACAGATATGGTGAAAGAACTCGGGTTAAATAACCATATTTGGAAATAAACGTTAATGTAATAAAAAAGACGAGTTTAGATAAAAACTCGTCTTTTTGTTTTATATGCTATGTACTTGTTTATTGGTTTTTAAACAGCGAAAATTTTGACCGCACTTTTATTTCGCAAAATAGTCAGTTTTTTGCTATAATTCCGCACAATTTTCATTACAAAATAGAGAAAAACTATGTCAGAAACACCGGTTACAGAAAATGCTTATGGTGCATCAAGTATTAAAGTCTTAAAAGGACTTGATGCGGTTCGGAAACGTCCGGGCATGTATATTGGGGATACCGATGATGGAACAGGCCTACACCATATGGTGTTTGAGGTAGTGGATAACGCGATCGATGAAGCGCTTGCTGGTTATTGTTCCGATATTATCGTGACCATTCATGATGACAATTCTGTTTCTGTACAAGATGACGGCCGTGGCATTCCAGTAGATATTCACCCGGAAGAAGGTGTTTCTGCAGCAGAAGTAATCATGACAGTGCTTCACGCGGGTGGTAAATTCGATGATAACTCTTATAAAGTATCAGGTGGTTTACACGGCGTGGGTGTTTCGGTAGTAAATGCACTTTCTGATAAATTGCAATTAACCATTCGTCGCCAAGGTCATGTGTATGAGCAATTCTATCACTTGGGTGAGCCTCAAGGGCCTTTAACTATTATCGGTGAAACGCAAGCGACGGGTACAACGGTGCGTTTCTGGCCAAGTCCGGAAATCTTTGCAATTACAACTTTTGATTACAAAATTTTAGCAAAACGCTTACGTGAGCTTTCATTCTTAAATTCTGGCGTATCAATTCGTTTAATCGACAAACGTGATGGCACGGAAGATCACTTCCATTACGAAGGTGGTATTCAAGCATTCGTTGAATATTTAAATAAAAATAAAAATCCAATTCATCCAAAACCATTTTATTTTTCAGCGGAAAAAGACGGCATCGGTGTGGAAGTCGCATTGCAATGGAATGATGGCGTAAACGAAAATGTTTATTGCTTTACCAATAACATTCCACAACGTGATGGTGGTACTCACTTAGCCGGTTTCCGTAGTGCGTTAACCCGTAGCTTAAATAACTATATGGAAAGCGAAGGGTTACTGAAAAAAGAGAAAGTGAGCACTTCAGGTGACGATGCGCGTGAAGGTTTGGTTGCGATTATTTCAGTGAAAGTGCCCGATCCTAAATTCTCTTCACAAACAAAAGACAAATTAGTGTCTTCTGAAGTGAAAAGTGCGGTTGAATCAGCCATGAATGAGCGTATGCAGGAATATCTATTAGAAAATCCAGCTGATGCGAAAATCATTGTAAATCAAATTATTACAGCTGCACGTGCGCGAGAAGCCGCACGTAAAGCACGTGAAATGACCCGTCGTAAAGGCGCATTAGATATTGCGGGCCTTCCGGGTAAATTAGCAGACTGCCAAGAAAAAGATCCAGCACTTTCAGAACTTTACCTCGTGGAGGGGGATTCTGCGGGTGGTTCGGCAAAATCAGGTCGAGATCGTAAAACTCAAGCGATTCTGCCATTAAAAGGTAAAATTCTTAACGTAGAAAAAGCACGTTTTGACAAAATGCTTTCTTCTCAAGAAGTGGGCACATTAATTACAGCACTTGGCTGTGGTATTGGTCGCGATGAATATAATCCGGATAAATTACGTTATCATCACATCATTATCATGACTGATGCGGACGTGGACGGTTCACATATTCGTACTTTATTGTTGACCTTCTTCTATCGTCAAATGCCAGAATTAATTGAGCGTGGTTATGTGTATATTGCTCAGCCACCACTTTATAAAGTGAAAAAAGGTAAACAAGAGCGTTATATCAAAGATAACGACGAAATGGTGCAATATGAATTAATGCTTGCGTTGGATGGTGCAGCGTTGCATATCAGTGCCAATGCACCGGCAATGAATGATTTAGTGTTCGAGAAATTAGTAAGTGAATATAACAATGTTCAGAAATTAATTACTCGCTTAAGTCGTTACTATCCTGAGCCATTATTACAAGGTTTGGTTTATCAACCACAATTAACCGTTGATTTAATGCGTAATGAAAGTGCAGTCGAAAATTGGGCGAATGCTTTTGTTGCGTACTTAACTGAAAAAGAAACAGAAGCCCATTTATATTCAGCGAGAACCCAATTTAACAGCGAACGCCAAGTATATGAAGCAGTCATTACTGTTCGTAAACATGGTATTGATACCGATTACTTCATTAACTTTGATTTTGTAACGGGCAATGAATTTGCGAAGATTTCTACATTCGGTCAGCAAGTCAATGGCTTACTAGAAGAGGGGGCGTATGTCACTCGTGGTGAAAAAATTCAACCCGTTCAGTCATTTGAACAAGCTGTTGAATGGTTGATGAAAGAATCTCGTCGTGGTTTAGAAATTCAACGCTATAAAGGGTTAGGTGAAATGAACGCTGAGCAACTTTGGGAAACCACCATGGATCCAAATGCTCGTCGTATGTTAAAAGTATCAATTAAAGATGCTGTTGCTGCAGACCAACTCTTCACCACATTAATGGGTGATGAAGTTGAACCTCGCCGAGAATTCATCGAAATGAATGCATTAAGAGCAAACTTAGACGTTTAGTCTAATACTCAAAATATCATTAAAAATGACCGCACTTAGGGAAACCAAGTGCGGTATTTTTTTGAGTTAGATCACAAAAATAA
The DNA here is from genome assembly GCA_905205995.1 of uncultured Haemophilus sp. GTDB lineage: Bacteria > Pseudomonadota > Gammaproteobacteria > Enterobacterales > Pasteurellaceae > Haemophilus_D. Next base: position 24,576 of record CAJLFU010000018.1, read on the forward strand.
AAATAATTCTCAATTTTGTCTATTTTTTTATTACATTCTTTTTTATAATCTTGCCGTTTTTATTATTTAAGGATAACGATATGAAAAAGAATACATTTTTAGCGGTAGCTTACGGGATTTTGCCTGTTGCTGCAGTATCCATTTCTCAATCTTCCTTTGCTGAGGAACAATTAGAAACGATTAATGTTTCGACAGAATTGGATGATTCGACAAAAGCCAACCATTCTGAAAAGAAAACGGCAAAGATTATTCAACAAGAACTCATTCAAAATAACAAAGATCTTGTGCGTTATAGTCCTGATGTTGGGGTTGTTGATCAAGGTCGCCATCAAAAAGGTTTCGCTATTCGTGGAGTAGAGGATAACCGAGTAGGTATTAGTATTGATGGAGTTGCGTTGCCAGATTCAGAAGAAAATTCACTTTACAAGCGTTATGGTAACTTGAATACTTCTCGTCAAAGTATCGACCCTGAATTAGCTCGAACTATTGATATTGCTAAAGGTGCTGATTCTTTCAACCAAGGGAGTGGTAATATTGGTGGGGGGGTTAATTATCGTACCCTTGAACCCTTTGATATTGTAAGAAACGGTCGAAAATTTGGTGCGTTATATCGTACTGGTTATGCATCTCGTAATAATGATTGGACTAATACTTTAGGTGTGGCATATGCCGGTGAAAAAGCGGAAGCATTATTGCTTTATTCTAATCGCCATGGGCATGAAATGAAAAGTGCTGGTGGTTATACCATTCCTGAAGATTCGTACTACACACGTTCTCGTGGTTACAGTAAGCAAACTCCTGATGATTCAACACATAATAATCATAGTTATCTAGCTAAATTTGCATACCGTTTTAATGATAGTCACCGCGTTGGGGTTTCTTATAGTGGCTCGCGCAATAAAAATTATATTATCGAAGATTCAGCTGTGACGTCTGAAAACAACTGGCGTGAAGCTGACGACCGTGCGAAACGAGATACAGTCAATGTTTTTTATGAATATATGCCTGATTCAAAAGTGATTGCATTGGTTAAAACGGATGTGGATTATCAAAAAACACAAACCGCAGCCTATAATTATGAGGGGTATAGAGCTAAGCCTGCGACAGCTTGGAGCCCTGCTAAACCTAGTGAGCCTAGTGATAATAACCTTCGTTTTTTTAACACTAAATTTAAACGAATTAATTTTCGTATAGATAGCCAACCAATTGATTTGGGAACAACTAATCATACTTTTTCACTTAGAACCGCTATTTCTGAACGAAAATTTGATATTTTGCATCAAGATTCTGTTTATGTAGACAATAACTATGATGGCGTTAAAGAATGGGTAGATTCGAAAGATTCAACAATGATGTATCCTGTTAAAACACGTCATTACAATATCTCATTACATGATGAGATTCAATTTACGCCAGAATGGAAATCACACTTAGGTATTCGCTACGACTGGGCAAAATATGCCCAAGGCAGTTTAGGTACATTAGAGTGTAAAAACTGCCGTAAAGCTGATGATGCTAAATTCCATAACATTAGCTGGATAGCTGGGCTGGAAAAAACCATTAATGATAATTGGAAATTAGGTTACAGCATTGGTTCCGGTTTCCGTATGCCAAATGCTTCAGAAATGTATTTTGATTATCGGGATAATGCTGCCGGCGCTTGGATGTCAAATCCTAATCTCAAAGCAGAAAAAAGTTTGACCCAAAATCTTAACTTATTAGGTAAAGGGCGTTTAGGTGAATTATCTTTGAATTTACACCATTCTAGTTATAAGGACTTCTTGTATGAACAAGAAACATGGGAAAATTATAACTACTATGGAAGTATGTGGCGTTGGCGTCCGGTTCAACAAATGCAAAATATTGATTCTGCAAAAATTTACGGTGTTGAATTTACCGGTAGACTTAATTTAAATGAAGTTACACCAATGCCAAATGGTTGGAAGTTATTTGGTTCTTTAGGTTACAGCAAAGGAAGTATGTCTAATGGTGCAAGTTTAATGTCACTTCAACCAATTAAGGCAATTATTGGCTTAGATTATGAACAGCCTGACGGTAAGTGGGGTATTTTCTCTCGTTTAACTTATCTCGGTGCACAAAAAGCGAAAAATGCTAAATATCTTAAGACAGTTGAGCGTTGTGTAAAAAAAGAACGTGTTCCTAATCCTTACTATTATTATGGTATTGGTGAAGAATTTGAAATTAAATGTACGGAAGAGGCTCATGAAACAGAGTTGGAAACTTGGAAACATTTAAATTCAAAAGCCTTTGTATTCGATATGTTTGGCTTCTATAAACCAACTGAAAATATCATTTTACGTGCGGGAATTTATAATATATTTAATCGTAAATACCACACTTGGGATACTTTGCGTGGATTAAATAATACAGGTGGTAAAATAAACTCTGTAGGCTTAAGACCTAATTATAGATATGGCGGTTACCCAGGTCTTGAGCGTTATTATCAACCAGGTCGTAACTTCTCAGCCTCAATTGAAATTCGTTTTTAATTATTAAATTGTTTATAGCAAAGTACGCATAGTAATGTGCGTACTTCTTTTTTGTTTTTAGGAGCAATCATTATGATGATAGATAAACGCCTAATTAACACGGTGGCCGACAGTAAAAAATGGATTGGCATCACGGTGTTATGGAATTGGGTGGCGTTAATTGGCGGGATTATCAGTGCCGTCGTGTTTTCTTATATTTTACAGGCGGCTTATTTTAACGAATTGGGTCCACTAAGTGCGGTCATTTTGGGCATCATTTTAATTGCTGCTTTGGCGTTGCGTGCCTTTGCGGGTAAAAAATCGGTGCAGGCCTCTTATTTTGCCAGTACGAAAGTGAAACATGAGTTGCGTAGCCTCATTTATCGCAAATTGGCTTCAATGCCACTTAACCAAGTGAATCAACAATCCACGTCAAACATCATTCAAGTGGCTTCAGAAGGTGTGGAGCAGCTTGAAATCTACTTTGGGCGTTATTTGCCACAGCTTTTTTATAGCTTGCTTGCTCCGCTCACACTCTTTGCTTTCCTGATCTTTTTCAGTTTTAAAACAGCGGTAATTTTGTTGATTTGCGTGCCGTTGATCCCGATGTCGATTATTGCGGTGAATAAAATTGCGAAAAAACTCCTGGCAAAATATTGGTCCATTTATGTGGGATTAGGCAGTAGTTTCTTAGATAACCTACAGGGTTTAATTACGCTAAAAATCTATCAAGATGATGCTTATAAAGCGAAAGCGATGGATGAAGAAGCGGAACATTTCCGCAAAATTACCATGAAAGTGCTCACCATGCAGCTTAACTCGGTATCACTCATGGATTTACTTGCTTATGGTGGTGCAGCAATTGGGATTTTAACGGCTTTGTTGCAATTCCAAGCCGATCAATTAACTGTATTAGGTGTCATTTTATTTATTCTGCTTTCTTCTGAATTCTTTATTCCACTTCGTTTATTGGGTTCTTTCTTCCATGTGGCGATGAATGGTAAAGCGGCATCAGATAAGATCTTTACATTGTTAGATACGCCAGTTGAAACTCAAACACAAGCGGTCGATTTTGCAGCGAAAAATGCTATTCAAGTGGATATTCAAAATCTATATTTTGCTTATAGCGAAGAGAAGCCTGCGATTGTTGGCTTAGATTTAAGCATCTTACCAAATCAGCTTACGGTATTTGTGGGTAAAAGTGGTTGTGGTAAATCGACCTTGGTTTCATTGCTAATGGGCTTTAATCAAGCGCAACAAGGTAAGGTTTTGTTCAACGGCCAAGAAATTCAAGAGATTGATCGTCATTCGTTTTACGAAAAAGTCTCTTTGGTGAGCCATAGCAGTTATGTGTTTAAAGGTACGCTACGTGAAAACATGAAGATGGCGAAAATTGATGCCACAGATGAGCAAATTTATGCGTGTTTAGAGCAAGTCAATCTGGCGCAATTCGTTCGAGATAATGGTGGATTAGATATGCAGCTATTAAGCCGTGGCGCGAATTTATCCGGCGGTCAAATTCAACGTTTAGCCTTAGCACGCGCGTTATTACACAATGCGGCGCTTTATATTTTTGATGAAGCGACCAGTAACATTGACGTGGAAAGCGAAGAAATTATTTTGCAGTTCATTCAACAATTTAAACAACAAAAAACCATTGTGATGATTTCTCACCGCTTGGCTAATGCCGTGAATGCCGACTGCATTAATGTGCTTGAACAAGGCAAATTGATTGAGCAAGGCACGCATAAAGAGCTCATGGCAAAACAAGGTGCGTATGCTGAAATGTTCCAACAACAAAAAGATTTAGAACAAATTAGAGAGGTGGCAAATGCGTAAAAATGGTTTTGTTGTAATGGGGCATTTGTTGAAATTAGTGACCCCACTTGCGCATATCATGGCGTTTACCATCACCATGGGAACGCTTGGTTTCCTGGCTGCCATCTTTATTATGGTACTTGGGGCGATGGGGTTAGTGAATCTCTTAAACTTTGACACCCATTTAAGTTTTTCTGGCATTTTGACCGCACTTATCGTTTTAGCGGTGGCTCGTGGCGCGTTGCGTTATTTAGAGCAAATGTCTGGGCATTATATCGCCTTTAAATTATTGGCATTATTGCGTGACAAAGTGTTTTCTTCTTTGCGCCGTTTGGCTTTTGTGAAGTTGCAAGATAAACAAGCGGGGCAATTAGTGTCATTAGTCACCAATGATATTGAATTGCTCGAAGTATTCTATGCGCATACTATTGCACCGATTATGATTGCGTTCTTTACTTCTGCGATTTTATTGTTGGTCTTTGCTCATCTTTCAGGCTGGTTTGTGGTTGTGGCATTAGCTGCTTATTTAACGGTAGGTGTGATTCTACCCATTATCACCACCAAATTAGCGCGTGAAGATGGCAGACGCTATCGTGAATTAGTAGGCGAAATGAATGATTTCTTCCTCGACAGCGTACGAGGCATGAAAGAAATTCAACTTTTTGGCTATGCGAAACAACGTTTAGATGAAATTCAACAACGCAGTCAAAAAATTGATACGGCTTTTGAACGCATTAAAGACCAAGAAGCTAAAGTACGTGTTTACACTGAAGTGGCAGTATCAGCGTTTAACATCATTATGTTATTCACCGGCTTAATTTTGTTTAGTCTAGATAAGATTGATTTTTCTGCCTTTTTAATTGGTGTGATTTTATTGATGTCGAGCTATGGCCCGGTTATTGCGTTAAGCAACCTTTCAAGTAACTTATTACAAACCTTGGCTTCAGGTGAGCGAGTATTGAGCTTGCTAGCAGAAGAACCTGAATTAAAAGATGTAGAAAGTGCGGTCGATTTAAAAGATGTTTCTCGAATTGATGTTGAGAACGTAAGTTTTGCTTATGGTGAAGAACAAATTTTATCGGATGTTAGCTTGTCTGTGAAAAAGGGGGAAATTTTAGGTATTCACGGCAGAAGCGGCAGTGGTAAAAGTACCCTGTTAAAACTGCTGATGCGTTTTTACGATCCTAAATCGGGTAGTATTAAAATTAACGGCGAAACTTTACCGAATATCAACACCCGCAGTTTGCGTGACAATATGGCATACATTACCCAGCAAACCTATATTTTCAACGAAACCATCGAGGAAAATATTCGCCTTGCACGCCGTGATGCAACATTAGAAGAAATTATGGAGGCCGCGAAGAAAGCGTCAATTCATGATTTCATTTTAAGCTTACCAGAAGGTTATCAAACGAAAATGACGGAATTGGGCGGCAATCTCTCTGATGGTGAAAAACAACGTATCGGTATTGCTCGTGCATTCCTACACAACGCACCGATCATTTTACTCGATGAACCGACTAGTAATTTGGATAGCTTAAACGAAGCGATGATTTTGAAATCATTGTTGAACGTGAAAGCAGAAAAATTGATTATTCTCGTGAGTCATCGCCAATCGACTATGGCTATTTGCGATCAGGTGATTGGCATTGAGAATGGAAGGATGTCGTAAGGTAGTGAGAAAAAGAGCGGTTAATTTGACCGCTCTTTTTTATTTTCTTAATTTCACTAACTCAACTTCGTGATTTTCACCTTTTCTAAGAATGAGATTAGCGCGTTCACGAGTCGGCAAAATGTTTTGCTTTAAATTTAATCCGTTAATGTTATCCCAAATGTTGCTGGCTGTTTCAATTGCTTCTTGCTCAGAGAGATTAGCGTAATGTTTAAAATAGGAATCCGGATTGGTGAAAGCACTTTGACGGAATTTTAAGAATCGTTTGATATACCATTCTTTAAGCAAATTCTCGTCAGCATCAACATAAATAGAAAAGTCCACAAAATCAGATACGAAGGTTTGATTGGCTTTATTTGAACCTGTTTGGAGAACGTTTAGTCCTTCTAAAATTAAAATATCCGGTTGATCGACAATATCGAACTTATCAGGAACAATATCGTAAGTCAGATGAGAATAAATAGGCGATTTTACAGATGGCTTGCCTGATTTGATATCAGCTAAAAAACGAATTAATTTGGCCGTATCATAAGAAATAGGGAAGCCTTTTTTCTGTAGTAAATCGTCTTTTTTTAGTTTTTCTAATGGATAAAGAAAACCATCAGTAGTAATCAGATCAACTTTTCGTTCGGTAGGCCAGTGGGTTAGCAAAGATTGCAAAATACGTGCCGATGTACTTTTCCCAACAGCAACACTACCCGCTATACTAATGATGTAAGGGACTTTAGGGCTTTGTCCGCCAAGAAAACGATTTAAAACCGTTTGGCGACGAAGGTTTTCATCAATATAGTAGTTGATGAGACGTGCAAGTGGCAAGTAAATGGTGCTTACTTCATCGAGAGAAAGCTCTTCATTAAAACCTAAAAGCGGTTTGAGATCTTGCTCCGTTAATTTTAGCGGAACAGATTTTCTTAATTCAGCCCATTGTTGACGACTAAAGTTCAGAAAGGGTGTGAGTTGTTCGGTAATTTCCACGGCGCTTTATATCTAGAGTGAAAAAATTGGACAAAATATACCCTATAAATGAGTTGTGATCATCGTTTTTTATTAAAAGTGATGAGTTTTAAAGCAAGAATGTGGCTTTTTGCTTGTAAATTAGACGAATAGTTAAAAAAAACACATTTTTCATAAAAAAAACTTGTCAGGCATAAATTTTTCCATATAATACGCCTCACTTGCTTACAACACGCCGACTTAGCTCAGTAGGTAGAGCAACTGACTTGTAATCAGTAGGTCACCAGTTCGATTCCGGTAGTCGGCACCATCCTTTAGTAAACAAGTATTCATTTAGCGTGGAGGGGTTCCCGAGCGGCCAAAGGGGGCAGACTGTAAATCTGTTGGCTCAGCCTTCGAAGGTTCGAATCCTTCTCCCTCCACCATTTTCTAAATGAATTCTGATGGGACAGATGAATTTAGGACTGCGGGCATCGTATAATGGCTATTACCTTAGCCTTCCAAGCTAAAGATGCGGGTTCGATTCCCGCTGCCCGCTCCAAACGCTGATATAGCTCAGTTGGTAGAGCGCACCCTTGGTAAGGGTGAGGTCGGCGGTTCAAATCCGCCTATCAGCACCAGCCTTCCAAATTCCTCTTTCCTTATTAAATAGTAATGATTTTATTGGTTAATGTGGTTTAATTTACCCATCGATAACCGTGTCTATTTAGAGGGACTCTTTAAATGTCTAAAGAAAAATTTGAACGTACAAAACCGCACGTAAACGTGGGTACAATCGGCCACGTTGACCACGGTAAAACAACTTTAACAGCAGCAATCACAACCGTATTAGCAAAACACTACGGTGGTGCAGCTCGTGCATTCGACCAAATCGATAACGCGCCAGAAGAAAAAGCGCGTGGTATCACCATCAACACATCACACGTTGAATACGATACTCCAACTCGCCACTACGCACACGTTGACTGCCCAGGACACGCGGACTATGTTAAAAACATGATTACCGGTGCGGCGCAAATGGACGGTGCTATCTTAGTAGTAGCAGCGACAGATGGTCCAATGCCACAAACTCGTGAGCACATCTTATTAGGTCGCCAAGTAGGTGTACCTTACATCATCGTATTCTTAAACAAATGCGACATGGTAGATGACGAAGAGTTATTAGAATTAGTAGAAATGGAAGTTCGTGAACTTCTTTCTCAATATGACTTCCCAGGTGACGATACTCCAATCGTACGTGGTTCTGCATTACAAGCATTAAACGGCGTTGCGGAATGGGAAGAAAAAATCCTTGAGTTAGCAAATCACTTAGATACTTACATTCCTGAGCCAGAGCGTGCAATTGACCAACCGTTCCTTCTTCCAATCGAAGACGTGTTCTCAATTTCAGGTCGTGGTACAGTAGTAACAGGTCGTGTTGAGCGTGGTATCATCCGCACTGGTGATGAAGTTGAAATCGTTGGTATCAAACCAACAACTAAAACAACAGTAACTGGTGTTGAAATGTTCCGTAAATTACTTGACGAAGGTCGTGCAGGTGAAAACATCGGTGCATTATTACGTGGTACCAAACGTGAAGAAATCGAACGTGGTCAAGTATTAGCGAAACCAGGTTCAATCACTCCACACACTGATTTCGAATCTGAAGTGTACGTATTATCCAAAGAAGAAGGTGGTCGTCACACTCCATTCTTCAAAGGTTACCGTCCACAATTCTATTTCCGTACAACTGACGTAACTGGTACAATCGAGTTACCAGAAGGCGTGGAAATGGTAATGCCTGGTGATAACATCAAAATGACAGTAAGCTTAATCCACCCAATCGCGATGGACCAAGGTTTACGTTTCGCAATCCGTGAAGGTGGCCGTACAGTAGGTGCTGGTGTTGTTGCGAAAATCATCAAATAATTGATGTATTAACTGTAACAAGTTAGATAAGAGGGCGTATCGAAAGATACGCCTTTTTGTTTTTTATCAATGAATGTTGTTTTTATGATAGAAAGTGCAGTCAAAAATCGAATTGTTTTGATATGATACAAACTCATTTTTTACACGGGTGTTTTTATGCAACAACTTCCATTTAAAGCCGTTGTCTCTGATCTTGATGGTACATTACTCAATGCTAATCATGTAATTGGTGATTTTACAATTGAGATATTAAATAAATTAGAACAAAAAGGTGTTGATATTATTTTAGCGACAGGCCGTAATCACACGGATGTTTCTTCTATTTTAGGTAAGATTGGAGCGGAGCATGCTGTAATGATCACTTCCAATGGTGCAAGAGTACGCGACTTAAAAGGTAACCTTATTTATAGCAATAGTCTTCCAGAAGAAATCGTACTTGAGTTGTATAAAATCCCTTTTGATCGTACCAAGATTTGTATCAATACTTATCAAGATGATGGTTGGTTTATCAATATAGATGTGCCTGAATTAGCAAAATATCATAAGGATTCAGGTTTCATGTATGAGGTGGTTGATTTCACAAAACATCACGGAAGAGGAACTGAAAAAGTATTTTTTATTGCTCGTGACCCGAAAGATCTTGTAGAACTGGAAGATTATCTTAGAACACATTTTGGTGATAAAACGACGATTGTTTATTCTGCTGTGACTTGCTTAGAGGTCATGAATAAAAATGTATCTAAAGGTGATGCACTAGCTCATCTATTAGAAAATAGAAATTATGGATTAAAAGATTGTATTGCTTTTGGCGATGGTCAAAATGATGTTGAAATGCTTTCTTTGGCTGGTAAAGGTTATGTGATGGCGAATGCTGATCCTCGTCTAAAAGACGCTTGCCCCGAATTGGAAGAGATTGGGTTCAATAAAGACGAAGCGGTAGCCAAACATTTGGCGGAGCTTTTTGGTATTAAATAAATGTTTCAGTCAATCATTCTTGTGAGCACAGGTGCAGCCATCGGTGCATCCTTACGATGGGGATTGGGTCTTTGGTTGAATTCACTATTTAGTACACTTGCATTTGGTACACTTGTGGCGAACTTTATTGGCTGTTTTTTGATGGGGATTTTAGTGGCAGCCTTTTGGTTATTTCCTCAATTTAGCCCTGAATGGCGATTATTCTTAGTGACTGGATTTCTTGGTGCGCTCACCACCTTTTCTTCTTTTTCAGGCGAAGTAATAGAACTTTTTTTTAAAGAAGAGTGGGTAAATGGATTGTTCGTTTTAGTGAGCCATTTAGTTGGTTGTTTAATTTTTACAGTATTAGGGATTTATTTCTTTCGGCTCATCAGTCTTCTATTCCATTTCCGATAAAATCGCTAAATTCTTCAGAATAAAATCCATGAGAGAGCATATACTGCCAAATTTTTTGTTTGCTTTTGATTGGTTGAGGTTCTGCATAATTAGGAAACTTTTTGTGTAGAACCTTTTTAGCTATTTCAATCCAATTAATTTCACTTTCTGTGAGGACTTCATTGATTACGTCTGAAGATACACCTTTCAGTTGACGTAATTCTTGTTTGATACGATTTGCACCATACCCACGTTGAGAACGTGCGTGTAAATAATTTTCAGCAAATCGCTTATCATTTTGCCAGTTTTTTTTCTGACAGTAAGCAATCGTTTCATCGATCTCATCTTCTGTAAATGCTTTTTCCTGCATTTTATTGCGTAGTTCAAATTCGCTATATTCACGTCGAGCAAGTAAATTAACGACATAGCTCAAAGCAAGAGAAGACATAGAAATTCCTTTTGGTGAAATACGGTTGAAATGAAAAGTGCGGTCAATTTTGACCGCACTTTTAGTGATTAGAAATCGCTTTCTGCGTCATCATTAGATTGTTCAATATCAGCCATTAATGCTTGTTCTGGGTTAGCGACTAATTCAGCACGAAGCTTCGCTTCAAGTTCATCTGATTTCGCAGGATTTTCATGTAACCACTTCATCGCATTGGCTTTACCTTGACCAATTTTTTCACCGTTATATGCATACCACGCGCCGGATTTCTCAACAAGTTTGTGTTTAACACCGAGTTCAATTAATTCGCCTGCTTTAGAGATACCTTCTCCATAAAGAATTTGGAAATCTACTTGGCGGAAAGGTGCGGCTAATTTGTTTTTAACTACTTTAACACGAGTTTCGTTACCAATGACCTCATCTCCATCTTTAACTGAACCAGTACGACGAATATCTAAACGTACAGAAGAATAGAATTTTAGTGCGTTACCACCAGTTGTAGTTTCAGGGTTACCAAACATGACACCAATTTTCATACGAATTTGGTTAATGAAGATAACGAGACAGTTTGCATTTTTGATTTGACCGGTTAATTTACGTAGTGCTTGAGACATTAAACGCGCTTGTAAACCCATGTGTGAATCACCCATTTCGCCTTCAATTTCAGCTTTCGGGGTAAGAGCAGCAACCGAGTCCACGATGACTACATCTACAGCACCAGAACGTACTAATGCATCACAAATTTCAAGTGCTTGTTCACCGTTGTCTGGCTGGGAGACTAAAAGTTCTTTAACATCAACACCAAGTTTTGCTGCATAAATAGGATCAAGTGCATGCTCCGCATCGATAAACGCACAGGTTTTACCTACTTTTTGTGCTTGAGCGATAACAGATAAAGTTAAAGTTGTTTTACCAGAAGATTCAGGTCCAAAAATTTCAACAATACGACCCATTGGTAAACCACCAATACCAAGAGCGACATCAAGACCTAAAGAACCAGTTGAAACAGATTCTACATCAAGGGCTTGAGTATCGCCCAATTTCATAATTGAGCCTTTACCGAATTGCTTTTCAATTTGACCAAGTGCTGCGGCGAGCGCTTTTTGCTTTTCTTCTTGAGTTGCCATATAAAACCTTCTTGAATAGAGTTATCTAAATTTGGCTAGATTATATCTGTATTGATGTACAGTATCAAGAGGAAATTTTTTCCTCGATGAAAAAATGTGAATCAGATTCCAAACTTGAGAAATAGTTTATTCAAAATCAACTTCTTAAGTATTTTTTTAGATCTTGAATTTGTTCTGAGAGAATTTTTTCACCCAGTTCATATACAGTTCTTATTTTGGTTTCATCTCGTTCTAATCGACCTATATTGAGCGGTACATTTGGACGGATTACAAAGATTTTATTTTGTTTTTCTAAACGAATAATTTCTTCTACTTGTTCATTATAAGTGCGGTAGCGATTTTCTAAGGTTTTAACTAAGTGTGGATATTTGCGATAAAAAAGCTTGAATAAAAAAGAAGAAGATTTTGTTTTACGGTAGTCGATAGGTTGGGTTAAAACAACGATGATTTTATCACAACCGAGCTCTTGTGCTTTTTCAAATGGAATACTATCAGCAATTCCACCGTCTAGATATTTTTGTCCATTAATTTCCACAAATTGCGAGACAAAAGGCATAGCTGAGGTTGCTCTGAAGTATTCCATTTCTTTGAAAACATGTTTGATTTTGAAATATTCAGCTCTACCATTCTCAATGTTTGTAACAGTCAAATAGAAATCAATGTGAGATTTCTCGAATTCATTTTGATCAAAAGGGTCGAGATTAAAAGGAAGATCATAGAAAGCAAAATCTTTATTGACAATGTTGCCTGTTGTAAAAAGGCTATGAAATCCCATGTACCGTTTATCTTTAAGATATTTTAGGTTATATCTCAATGCTCTTTCTTTTTGATTGGATGCATAATTTATGCCAAATAATGCCCCCGCAGAAACGCCAATAATTTTATCTATCTGAATGTTTTGTTCCATGAAGGCATCAAGAACGCCTGCTGTAAACATTCCTCTCATGCCACCGCCTTCAAGAACGAGTCCTACTGTCATTTTTACTCCTGAATTCTAAAAAATTTTAATGGTTAAATATTAAACTATAAGCTTGTTTTTTCTTATCTAGTTGTTTATCAATAAATAAATTTTGCATTTGCGATCTTTCTCACAAATTTGAAATTTTATATTCGTCACCTTTAACTAGTTATGATATAACCATTTTTGAGAAGTACTTCTTGGTATAGTCGTATGTGATTAACCTTAAGTAAGGAGGAGTTTTAAAATGAAAACTCTCATAATCCCAAATGATCATATCAGTAAAGTATGTGATTTGTTAAATCAACTTATCGGAGATGTAACAAGTAAAAATCTATTTACGGGATATGGCTTGTTTCATAAAGAAAAAGATATGTTTGCTGTTTGGGCAAACAATAAGGTTTACTTGCGCGCTAAGGATGAGCTTTCGATAAAACTAAAAGGACTTGGATGTAAACCTTTTACAACAAATGAACTCAATAAGCGCTTTGTATTATCTGATTATTATGCTTTAACTGAAAGTATCTTGAAAGATAATGTCTTAATGAGAACCTTGATCATTCTTTCAATTACTCAAATAAGGAAGGAAAAACTCGATTCTGCACTCTCTAAGATTGGACGGATTCGTGATTTACCGAATTTATCGGTTAAGTATGAACGAGCATTAAAGAAAGTTGGTATTGATAATGTCGATATTTTACGACAAATAGGTGCTGAAAATGCAATTGTTCGTTTGAAGAAAGTGGGCATTGGTGCAACTGAAGCTTTTTATTGGCGACTTCGTGGCGCTTTAGAAAATCGTAATTGTGAGTTTTATACTGAGAAAGAAAAGGAGAGAGGGCTTATTAAACTTAATGAAATACTTTCTGCAAATGGATTTAGGCGCTGTAAACGGACTTTAAAAAAGGCTGAATAGCATAACTTAAAGGTATCGGCGTCTAAAAAATCATCTATCGATAAATTTTTTTTAAAAAGTGCTTGCGTGGATTTCAAAAATCCCTATAATGCACCCCACACAACGACGCGCTGTTGTGAAACATTAAAACAACCAGTGCGTCGTTGTTTTTTGCTCTTTAACAATATATCAGACAATCTGTGTGGGC
>CAJLFU010000019.1 GCA_905205995.1 uncultured Haemophilus sp.
TGTTTTTCGTATCTTTATGACGCAGTTTAGCTTTCTTCTTCACGTCTGCTTTTTTCTTTTCTTCACGCTTTTCTTTAATACGTGCTTTTTGCTTTTTAGACATGGATTTTACTTCCCCATCTTTCGGTGGTTTAGTACGAGGTTCTAGCCCTTCTAAAATACGCGCTTTTAAAAGCTCTTCCGTATAGCGTTTAATTTTACCGAGCAATTTGTAATCATGTGCTTCAACAAAAGAAACAGCCGTGCCTTTTTTTCCTGCACGAGCCGTACGACCAATACGATGTAAATAGGTATCTGCACTATAAGGTAAATCGAAGTTCATGACGTGTGTGACATCATCAATATCAATCCCGCGAGCAGCCACATCAGTAGCCACTAATACAGTAACAACACCTGATTTTAATTTATCAATGGCGTTATTACGTTGCGTTTGCGCCATATCGCCTTCTAGATAAGTAGAGCGAATGCCACGTTTACGCAAGGTTTCAGAAAGCTCACGCACATCTTCACGACGACGGACAAACACAATGCCGCGACTCACTTTCTCGGTTTCGATAAAACGCGCAAGCAACTTGATTTTATGTTCATTGCTATCGGCGTGATAATACCACTGGTTGATTTTCTTGCGCTCACGACGACTTGGTTCTGCATCGATTTTTACTGGGTCATTCAATAAACGTTCTGCGAAATCAACTAATAACTCTCCTTCTAAGGTAGCAGAGAAAAGGAGGGTTTGTTTACGCCAACGCGTTTCAGCGGCAATTTTCTCCGCATCTTGGCCAAAGCCCATTTGCAACATGCGATCTGCTTCATCAAAAATCAGCATTTCCACCGCGCGACAATCAAAATTCTCTTCTTTGATATATTGCAATAAACGCCCTGGTGTTGCCACCACGATATCCTGATTTGAATTAAATACCTCCCCATGATTTTGATACGCTACACCACCAGTAATGGTTGCAATCTTCAAATGCGTGAATTGCGCCAGTTCTTCTGCTTGTTCTGCAACCTGCATCGCCAGCTCACGAGTTGGCGTTAAAATTAAAATACGAGGCGCCCCTGGTTTACGACGTGGATAATCCAATAAATGCTGAATTGCCGGCAATAAAAATGCGGCCGTTTTACCCGTACCTGTTGGTGCAGAGCCGAGCACATCACGCTCTTCCATGGCAGCCGGAATCGCTTCTAATTGAATGGCTGTTGGACGGGTGTAGCCTTTCTTTTCTAAGGCTTTTAATAATTCGGGGGAAAGATCGAATTCTTCAAATGGGGATAAATTCATTATTTTGCGTTAATTTGTTAAAATTGGGCCTGATTATACCTGAAAGTGCGGTCATTTTCCGCAAGATTTTATGAGCAGCTTTACCTTCAAACAATTCCATATTAATCAACAACATTGTGCAATGAAAGTCGGCACTGACGGCATTTTACTGGGTGCTTGGGTGGATGTGTCTGATTGTCAGCGTATTCTTGATATGGGAACTGGCACAGGCTTGGTTGCACTAATGCTCGCCCAACGAAGTCATGAGCATTGCCAAATTGAAGCCGTTGAACTCGATCCCCTTGCAGCACAACAAGCACAAGAAAACTTCCAGGCCTCGCCATGGCACAATCGTCTTCATTTAACACAGCAAGATGTGCAAACCTATTGCCAACAAACAGCATATCAATTTGATTTAATTGTGGCTAATCCGCCTTATTTTGCACAAGGCGTTGAATGTAAAAATGATGAGAGAGCGCTTGCCCGTTATGTTCAACAAAGCCATTTAGATTGGTTAAATTGGGCGGCGAGTTGTTTATCCGAAAAAGGAAAGATCAGTTTTGTCTTGCCTTATGAGGCGGGAAAAACATTGATAAATTCAACCGCACTTTATTGCATCAAACAGACTGATGTCATTACAAAAATAGGGAAAGATCCACAACGGATGTTACTCACGTTTAGCCGAGAGCATTTACCACAGGTAAAAGATAGCTTGGTGATTTATGATGAAAACAATCAGTACACAGAAGCATTTATTGCATTGACGAAGGCATTTTATTTAAAAATGTAAGGGCATATTACTATGCCCTTTTTATTGATGTGATTAGTGGTTTTCTGCTTTGACGAGTTTCGTCCAGTTGTAATAACCATATAATGAGTTAAGTAAGTAAGCACTATACATTAAATACATCGCTGGCTGACCGTTCCAAAGCCAAATGGAAAGCACATTTAAGACAATCCATAATAACCATTGCTCACGATAACGCAAAATCATCAATAATTGCGCCGCTACAGTGATAATTGTGGTTAAACCATCTAGCGTTGTAGAACTCCCACCCGCTGCTTTTAAAGCCTGTACAAAACAGAGGGTACCAATTCCAACACTCACAAGCAAAATTGCCCAACCTTTTGGAGTCAAGGCTTTGGCAATTACACTTTCACCACCATTAT
Organism: uncultured Haemophilus sp.; assembly: GCA_905205995.1. Classification (GTDB taxonomy): domain Bacteria; phylum Pseudomonadota; class Gammaproteobacteria; order Enterobacterales; family Pasteurellaceae; genus Haemophilus_D. The sequence continues at coordinate 2,432 of CAJLFU010000019.1, forward strand.
CGTTTTGCATGTTTTGTTTCCACATGAAATACCCGATAAATTGTGATGGGATATATACATAGAGCGCAGTATTCATTTCACCAAGAAAATTGCTTCCCCAGGAGACATAAAAATAGGTATAAGCAAAAATAAGCCCAAAGAAATAGTTACTAATTTTTCCTTTACTCACAAATACTACACAGAGAATACCTGCAATACCCGAAATCATGCCTAATGGGCTATCCGGCATAAGAACATAAGCAATAATTTGTGCTGCAAGGAAAATAACTACCCATGCCACTTCAAAAGGCTTCCAACCTGATAAAAATTCTTCTTTAAGTCGTTCTGTCCAATTCATGGAACACTCCTGTTTTATGAAAAAGTACGTCATTTTTACACCGCACTTTTTTAAAGTAAAGCTTAGGAGACATTTAATTTAATTATTGTGAGAAAAATCACACTTTATTTTTCATGCTTTTAGATGTCCATGCCTTGCTTTCCCTTATAATCAGACTACAATATCGCCCCATTTTAAGAGATTCATTAAGAGAAAGATGATGTCATTTGCAATCGGTCAACGCTGGATTAGCGAAACAGAAAATAGCCTCGGATTAGGGATGATTACCGCCTTAGATTTCCGCTCGGTTACCCTTCACTTTCCTGCCACGGATGAAACCCGAATTTATGCGGTGGCACAAGCGCCATTAACCCGAATTGTGTTGAATAAAGGAGAACAACTTCATCACCAAGCAGGTTGGCAAGGTGAAGTCCTTGATGTCCAAGAAATGAATGATCTCTTATTTTATTTGGTCAAAAATGCGCAAGGCGAAGATGTTATCGTCAATGAAAAAGAACTTTCTCCGATAATTTCTTTTAGCCAAGCAAAAGATCGCCTCTTTTCATCACAAATTGATCGCAGTGAACATTTTGCGTTGCGCTATCAAACCCTTCTGCATCAACAAGCTCAATTTCAATCACCTTTGCGAGGCTTACGAGGCAATCGTGCGGGTTTAATTCCTCATCAGCTTCATATTGCGCAAGAAGTTGGAAATCGTATCAATCCTCGCGTGCTCTTAGCAGATGAGGTGGGATTAGGTAAAACCATTGAAGCGGGAATGATTTTACAAAACCAACTTTTTGCTGAAAAAGTACAACGTGTATTAATTATTGTACCGGAAACCTTGCAACATCAATGGCTTGTGGAAATGCTTCGCCGTTTTAATTTACATTTTTCATTATTTGATGAAGAACGTTGTGAAGATTTTGCCGAACAAGCGATCAATCCATTTAGCACGGAAAGCTTAATTATCTGTGCATTAGATTGGTTGAAAGCTCACCCTCATCGCGTACAACAAGCCATTGAAGCTGAATTTGACTGTTTAATTGTCGATGAAGCACATCATTTGGCTTGGTCAGAAAATGCACCGAGTGCCGCTTATTTATTGGTGGAACAATTAGCGAACGCTATTCCGTCCGTTTTATTACTCACTGCAACGCCTGAACAACTAGGTTTGGAAAGCCATTTTGCACGCTTGCGCTTGCTTGATCCTGAGCGTTTTTATGATTACCAAGCGTTCTTGAAGGAACAAGAAAACTATCAGCCTGTTGCGGATGCTGTGCAATCTTTACTCTCAGAGAAGCCGCTAAGTGCGGATGAAAAAAATCATATTTCTGATTTACTCAATGAGCGGGATGTCGAACCATTATTCAAAGCTTTAGCCTGTCATAATGATGAGGAGAAGCAAGCTGCGAGACAAGAGCTCATTCAAAATCTCATCGATCGACATGGTACAAGCCGTATTTTATTTCGCAATACACGCCAAGGGGTGAAAGGTTTCCCGCACAGGGTTTATCATCAAGTAACGATTGATGCGACTGAAGTAGATGAAAAAATTCATTGGTTAATTGATTTTCTAAAATCACACCGAAATGAAAAAATCTTAGTCATTTGTAAAACAGCACAAACGGCAATTCAACTTGAGCAAATTTTACGAGAAAAAGAAGCCATTCGCAGTGCTGTTTTCCATGAAAGAATGTCAATCATTGAACGAGATCGCGCGGCGGCTTATTTTTCTGATGCCGAAAATGGCGCACAAGTTTTACTGAGTTCAAGCATTGGTTCTGAAGGCAGAAACTTCCAATTTGCTTGTCATCTCGTACTCTTCGATTTACCAGAGAATCCTGACTTACTTGAGCAATGTATTGGCCGTTTAGATCGTATTGGACAAACGCGAGACGTACAAATTTATGTACCCTGCCTCGTAAACTCTGTGCAGCAAGATTTAGCGCGTTGGTATCATCAAGGTTTAAATGCCTTTGAACAAACTTGCCCTATTGGTATGGCATTGTTTGAACAATATGAAACTTTATTAAAAGTGCGGTCAGAAAATAAAGCAGATTTTGAGCAGCTCATTCTCCAAACGCAAAAACAAGCAAAAGCATTGCGCTTAGCCTTAGAGAAAGGGCGTGATCGTTTGTTAGAATTAAATTCTAATGGTGGAGAAAAGGCACAACGACTTGCGGCAGAAATTGCTCAAACAGATAATTCGCCACAATTAGTCGATTTTGCACTGAATTTATTTGATATTATTGGTGTAGAACAAGATGATTTAGGTGAAAACAGCATTGTTATCACACCAACGGGCACCATGCTTGTTCCTGATTTTCCTGGATTAAAAGAAGAAGGTGTCACAGTAACCTTTGACCGACAACTTGCCCTTGCTCGTGAGGAATTAGAATTTCTTACCTGGGATCATCCAATGATACGCCAAGGCATTGATTTAATCGCTTCTGGTGACATTGGCAAAGCATCGATGGCATTATTAGTCAATAAACAGCTGCCTGCTGGCACGCTGCTGATTGAATTGATTTATATGATTGAAAGCCAATCACCAAAAGGTTTGCAACTGAATCGTTTTCTTCCGCCTACACCTATTCGCTTATTGCTGGATAGCAAAGGAAACGATCTAGCCGGACAAGTTAATTTTGACACATTGCAAAATAAACTTAAGCCACTAAGCAAAGACATTGCGAATAAAATGGTCAAAATGGCTCATCCAAATATTGAGCAATTAATAAAACTAGGCGATCACAAAATGACTGAAATTACACAAGCTCAAATTAGAGAAGCCAGCAAATTAGCAGATCAAACATTGAGCACTGAGCTCAATCGACTTATCGCCTTGAAAGCAGTAAATAAAAATATTCGCCAGGCGGAAATTGATGTATTAGAAAAACAACGCGTGCTTTCTCTGGAAGAGTTAAGTAAAGCAAGCTGGCGACTAGATAGCCTTCGGGTAATAGTGACAAACAAGGAATAATATGGCACTTATTGAATACCATCCCCCTTTAGAACCGTATTTAGATATTATTTACCAAGATAATCATATCTGCGTGGTAAACAAACCAAGCGGTTTACTTTCAGTTCCTGGTAATCAACCTGAATACTACGATAGTGCAATGAGTCGAGTAAAAGAGAAATTTGGATTTTGTGAACCTGCACATCGTTTAGATATGGCCACAAGTGGGATTATTCTATTTGCATTAAGTAAAGCGGCAGATAAAGAATTGAAACGTCAATTCCGTGAACGTGAGCCAAAGAAATATTATCAAGCTTTAGTATGGGGACACTTAGAACAAGATAGTGGGGAAATTAATCTTCCTATGATTTGTGATTGGGAAAATCGCCCACGTCAACGCATTGATTTTGTATTTGGCAAAAGAGCGGTCACTTTTTATGAAGTTTTAGAATGGTTACCAACTAACTGCACTCGAGTGAAACTGACTCCAATCACAGGACGTTCGCATCAACTTCGTTTACATACGCTCGCGCTTGGACATCCCATTTTAGGGGACAAGTTTTATTCTCACCCACAAGCTAAATCTATGTCACCTCGCTTATGCTTACATGCAGAAGAACTTACGATTACGCACCCTATCACAGGTGAAAAAATGACATTCAGAGCTGAAGCTGAATTTTAGGAAAACAAGATATAAAAAAGGCTCACATCAGTGAGCCTTTTTATTTTATAACAAATTATTATTCCGCTGTTGCTTCTGCAACTTCTGGGCGATCAACTAACTCAATGTATGCCATTGGAGCGTTGTCACCTGCACGGAAACCACATTTTAAGATACGGGTGTAACCACCTGCACGTTGAGCAAAACGTGGACCTAATTCATTGAATAATTTCGCAACAGTTTCGATGTTACGAGTACGAGCGAATGCTAAACGACGGTTTGCAACGCTATCTTCTTTTGCTAATGTAATTAACGGTTCAACTACACGACGTAATTCTTTAGCTTTTGGTAAAGTAGTCTTGATGATTTCATGACTAACTAAAGCACTTGCTAAGTTACGGAACATCGCTTGGCGATGGCTGCTATTACGGTTTAGTTGACGACCACTCTTACGATGGCGCATGATCTTATCCTTCTCAGAAAAATCTTAACCTATGACCAAACTAGTCTTCAGCAATACTTGCTGGTGGCCAATTCTCAAGGCGCATACCAAGTGACAAGCCACGTGAAGCGAGAACGTCTTTAATTTCAGTAAGAGATTTCTTACCAAGATTAGGCGTTTTTAATAACTCAACTTCTGTACGTTGTACTAAGTCACCGATATAGTGAATTGTTTCTGCTTTCAAACAGTTAGCAGAACGAACTGTCAACTCTAAGTCATCAACAGGACGTAATAAAATCGGATCGAATTCCGGTTTTTCTTCCTTGACTTCAGGTTGACGAACATCACGCAAATCAACGAATGCATCGAGTTGCTCTGCTAAAATTGTTGCGGCACGACGAATTGCTTCTTCCGGATCAATAGTCCCGTTAGTTTCTAACTCGATAACTAGTTTATCTAAGTCAGTACGTTGTTCAACACGTGCTGCTTCAACATTGTAAGCAATACGGTCAACCGGGCTATAACAAGCATCCACTAATAAACGACCAATTGGACGATCTTCATTTTGTGAATGAGTACGAGCAGATGCTGGTACATAACCTCTACCACGTTGAACACGAATACGCATATTAATAGATGCATTTTCGTCTGTTAAGTGACAGATTACATGTGATGGATTAACAATCTCAACATCACCATCATGGGTGATATCAGCTGCAACAACAGGGCCAATTCCAGATTTATTTAATGTCAGAATAACATCATCTTTATTCTGTACTTTAACCGCTAGACCTTTAAGGTTTAAAAGAACTTCAAGAATATCTTCCTGAACACCTTCTTTACTACTATATTCGTGCAATACGCCATCAATTTCTACTTCAGTTACAGCACAACCTGGCATTGAAGACAGAAGGATACGACGTAATGCATTCCCTAGAGTATGACCAAAGCCACGCTCTAACGGTTCTAAGATCACCTTAGCATGAGTAGAGCTAATTTGCTCAATATCTACTAAGCGTGGTTTTAAAAATTCTGTAACAGAACCCTGCATTTTATCCTCTCTTTGCTCTTAAGCTTAACTATTATTTAGAGTAAAGCTCAACGATCAGATGTTCGTTAATGTCTGCTGATAAATCAGAACGTTCAGGAACACGTTTGAACACACCTTCCATTTTCGCAGAATCAACTTCTAACCAAGTTGGTTTTTCTCTTTGTTCTGCTAATTCTAATGATGCTTTAATACGTGCTTGTTTTTTAGATTTCTCACGAACAGCAACGACATCATTTACAGAAACTTGGAAAGATGGGATATTTACAACACGACCATTTACGACAATCGCTTTGTGGCTCACTAATTGACGAGCTTCTGCGCGAGTTGCAGCAAATCCCATGCGATAAACAACGTTATCCAATCTACCTTCTAATAATACTAGTAAGTTTTCACCAGTATTACCTTTTAAACGGTTTGCTTCTTTATAGTAGTTACGGAATTGACGTTCTAAAATACCATAGATACGACGAACTTTTTGTTTTTCACGTAATTGACTACCATAGTCAGACAAACGCGGTTTACGAGCACCGTGTTGACCTGGTGCTGTATCAATTTTACATTTTGAATCAATCGCACGCACACCTGATTTAAGGAATAAATCAGTGCCTTCACGACGGCTGAGCTTGAGTTTAGGGCCCAAATATCTTGCCATTTTCTTTCTCCAACTATCCTATTACGCCATTAAACACGACGTTTTTTCGGTGGACGACAACCGTTATGAGGAATCGGAGTCACATCAGTGATGTTCGTGATACGGAAACCCGCTGCATTTAATGCACGGATTGTTGATTCACGACCCGGACCCGGACCTTTAACCATAACTTCCAAGTTCTTTAAGCCGAATTCTTTAACGATTTCAGCACAACGTTCTGCAGCAACTTGTGCAGCGAACGGGGTAGATTTACGAGAACCACGGAAACCTGAACCACCTGCTGTAGCCCAAGCTAAAGCATTACCTTGACGGTCAGTAATGGTAACGATTGTGTTATTGAAAGATGCGTGAATGTGTGCTACGCCATCTACAACTTGTTTTTTTACACGTTTACGTGCACGAACTGGTGTTTTAGCCATTCTTTATTTACCCCGACTATTTTTTGATCGGCTTACGTGGACCCTTACGGGTACGCGCATTAGTTTTAGTACGTTGACCACGTACCGGTAAACTACGACGATGACGTAAACCACGGTAACAACCTAAGTCTAAAAGACGTTTGATGTTTAGTGTTACTTCACGACGTAAGTCACCTTCAACGGTAAATTTACCAACTTCGTCACGCAGTTTGTCAATCTGCTCTTCAGACAATTCGCTGATCTTAACATCTTCAGCAATACCCGCTGCAGCACAAATGCTTTTAGAACGAGTTTTACCGATACCGTAAATTGCAGTTAAAGCGATTACAGCGTGTTTGTGATCAGGAATGTTAATGCCTGCAATACGGGCCACTATGCACTCCTATTATTTTAACTAATTTGGTATTCTGATCTTGAAAAGCCCGTTTTCAGGATACTCAAACAGAATACCAAGGACATAAATGAGTTGAGTAGTATAACTACTCAACCGGTTCTTTGCAAGAAGAAATGTTAATTAACCTTGACGTTGTTTATGTTTAGGGTCGCTGCATAATACGCGAACAACACCTTCACGTTTAACAATTTTACAGTTACGACACATCTTCTTAACGGAAGCACGAACTTTCATTGCTTATCCTTTTTACTTAAATGAACAATTACTGTCCAAAACCTTTAAGGTTTGCTTTTTTTAACGCAGATTCATATTGAGACGACATTAAGTGACTCTGAACTTGCACGATAAAATCCATAATTACAACAACAACGATTAATAAGGAAGTACCACCGAAGTAGAATTTAACATCCCATGCTGATGTCATAATATAAGGGACTAAACATACGAACGTTACATAAAGACCGCCAATTAATGTTAATCGAGTCATTACTTTATCAATGTAACGTGATGTTTGTTCACCTGGTCTAATTCCTGGGATAAATGCACCAGATTTTTTTAGATTATCTGCTGTATCACGTGGATTATATTGCATTGCAGTATAGAAGAAACTGAAGAAAATAATCGCTACCGCATAAACAAGAAGATATAAAGGTTGTCCAGGATTCAACAACATTGATAAGTCATTTAACCACTCAAACTTATCATTTTGACCAAACCATTGTGTCAATGTGGCAGGGAATAAAATAATGCTTGAAGCAAAAATTGCTGGCATTACGTTTGCCATATTAACTTTTAATGGTAAGTGAGTTGAATGACCACCTAAAATTTGACGTCCTTGTTGACGCTTAGCATATTCAACACGAATTCTACGTTGTCCACGTTCTACGAAGACAACAAAATAAGTTACTGCAAAAACAATAGCAGCGATTAGTAGAAGAACTAAAGGATGCATTTGTCCTTGACGAGCTTGCTCAACTGTTTCGATGATTGCATGTGGCAATCCTGCAACAATACCACCAAAAACAAGAATTGAGATACCGTTACCAATACCTCTTTCAGTAATTTGCTCACCTAACCACATTAAGAACATGGTTCCGGTCACAAGACTCACTACTGCAGTGAAGTAAAAAGTAAAACCGATATTTGGCACTAACTGTGGCAACATATTCGGTAAACCGGTAGAAATTGCGATAGCTTGGATAGTAGCAAAAACCACCGTTGCATAACGAGTATACTTGGTGATTTTTCTTTGTCCTGCTGCGCCTTCTTTCTTCAATTCTGCTAAAGCAGGTGAAACCGTAGCAAGCAATTGCATCACGATAGATGCCGAGATATACGGCATAATACCTAATGCTAAAATTGATGCTCGGCTCAATGCACCACCAGAGAACATGTTTAACATATCAATGATGGTGCCTTTTTGTTGTTCAACTAATTGAGCTAGCACGGCGGCATCAATACCAGGAAGCGGAATAAAAGAACCAATACGATAAACGATAAGTGCACCTAATACAAAAAGCAATCTGCTTTTTAGTTCACCAGTACCACTATTAGTACTTCTGCTTTGATAACCTGGTTGTTTAGCCATTTGCTAATTATTCCTCAACTGAACCGCCAGCAGCTTCGATCGCTGCTTTTGCACCTTTAGTTACACGTAAACCACGTACAGTAACTGCAGATTTCACTTCACCAGCTAAGATAACTTTAGCGAATTGAATATCTTTAGTTAAAATGTTTGCAGCTTTTAATGCTTCTAAAGTGACAACATTTCCTTCAACTTTTGTTAATTCGTTTAAACGAACTTCAGCAGTTACAGCTGATTTCATTGAAGTGAAACCAAATTTTGGTAAACGACGGTATAATGGCATTTGACCACCCTCGAAACCACGACGAACACCGCCGCCAGTACGAGATTTTTGACCTTTATGACCACGACCACCAGTTTTTCCTAAACCTGAACCAATACCACGACCAAGGCGTTTTGCACTGTGCTTAGCACCTTCAGCCGGAGATAGAGTATTTAAACGCATTCTCTTACTCCTCCACTTTAACCATGTATGAAACTTGGTTAATCATACCACGTACTGCCGGAGTATCGATTAACTCAACAGTATGGTGCATATGGCGAAGACCAAGACCACGCAAGGTAGCTTTGTGCTTCGGTAAACGAGCAATTGAGCTACGAACTTGAGTTACTTTAATAGTTTTAGCCATTATCAATTACCCCAAAATTTCATCAACGGTTTTGCCACGTTTAGCAGCAACCATTTCTGGTGATTTCATATTTGCTAATGCATCAATAGTTGCACGAACAACGTTGATTGGGTTGGTTGAACCATACGCTTTAGAAAGAACGTTACGTACACCAGCAACTTCTAACACTGAACGCATTGCACCACCTGCGATGATACCTGTACCTTCGCTAGCTGGTTGCATAAATACGCGAGAACCAGTGTGAACACCTTTAACTGGGTGTTGTAATGTACCGTCATTTAAAGCGACATTAATCATATTGCGACGTGCTTTTTCCATCGCTTTTTGGATCGCTGCCGGAACTTCGCGAGCTTTACCATAACCAAAACCTACGCGACCGTTACCATCGCCTACTACTGTTAAAGCAGTAAAGCTCATAATACGACCACCTTTTACAGTTTTTGATACACGGTTTACTGCGATTAGCTTCTCTTGCAGTTCACCAGCTTGTTTTTCGATGTTTGACATCTCAATTTACCTCATTAGAACTGTAGACCAGCTTCACGTGCAGCGTCCGCTAAAGTTTGGACACGACCATGATATTTAAAACCGGAACGGTCAAAAGCAACGTCTTTAACGCCTTTTGCTAATGCGCGCTCAGCAACAAGTTTACCTACTACTGCTGCGGCATCTTTATTACCGGTATATTTAACTTGCTCACGAATTGCTTTTTCAACAGTTGAAGCAGCGGCAAGCACTTCTGAACCGTTTGGTGCAATAACTTGTGCGTAGATATGACGCGGAGTACGGTGAATAACTAGACGAGTTACACCTTGCTCTCTCATCATATGACGTGCACGAGCTGCACGACGGATACGAGCTGATTTCTTATCCATAGTGTTACCTTAATTATTTCTTCTTAGCCTCTTTCATACGTACTACTTCATCAGAGTAACGTACACCTTTACCTTTATAAGGTTCAGGACGGCGATAAGCGCGAATATCTGCTGCAACTTGACCAATTAACTGCTTGTCTGCACCTTTTAAAACGATTTCCGTTTGTGAAGGGCATTCTGCAGTAATACCTGCTGGTAAAGTGTGCTCCACAGGGTGAGAGAAACCTAAACTTAATGCAACTGCGTTGCCTTTAATTTGAGCTCTGTAACCAACACCCACTAGTTGTAATTTCTTAGTGAAGCCTTCAGTAACACCGATAACCATTGCATTAACTAATGCACGAGCTGTACCCGATTGAGCATTCGCTTCAACAAAACCTTCACGTGGAGTGAAAGTAAATTGACCATTATCTTGTTTAACTTCAACTGAATTATGAATTGTGCGAGATAACTCGCCATTTTTACCTTTTACTGTTAATAGCTGACCGTCGAGTTTAACTTCAACGCCGGCAGGAATATTAACAGGTGCCTTTGCAACACGAGACATTTTCCTACCCCTCTATTAAGCTACGTAACAGATGATCTCACCGCCTAAGCCCGCTTGACGAGCTGCACGGTCAGTCATAACACCTTTAGATGTAGAAATTACAGCAACACCTAAACCACCCATAACTTTTGGTAATTCGTCTTTACGTTTGTAAATACGAAGACCAGGACGGCTTACACGTTGGATGCTTTCTACAACCGGTTTGCCTTGGAAATATTTTAAAGTAATTTCCAATTCAGGTTTTGCACCTTCTAAAACTTTAACGCTTTCGATATAACCTTCAGCAGCTAATACGTTGGCAATTGCCACTTTTAGCTTGGAAGAAGGCATATTGATTGCAACTTTGTTCGCAGCTTGACCGTTACGAATACGAGTCAACATATCTGCGATTGGATCTTGCATACTCATTGTACTTTTTCTCCGATTCCAAAATAAAGTGGTATATTACCAGCTCGCTTTTTTAAGGCCTGGGATCTCACCGCGCATAGCAGCTTCACGAACCTTAATACGGCTTAAACCAAACTTACGTAAAACGCCGTGAGGACGTCCAGTTTGGCGGCAACGGTTACGTTGACGACTAGGGCTAGAATCACGTGGTAAAGTTTGTAACTTTAACACTGCATTCCAACGATCTTCGTCAGAGGCATTGACATCAGAAATGATTTTCTTTAATTCTGCGCGTTTAGCGAAGAATTTTTCAGCCAATTTAACGCGTTTTACATCGCGTGCTTTCATTGATTGTTTTGCCATTATAACCTGCCTTATTTACGGAATGGGAAATTAAAGGCAGCAAGTAGTGCTTGACCTTCTTCATCATTCTTAGCAGTAGTTGTGATAGTGATATCTAAACCACGTACACGATCTACTTTATCGTAATCGATTTCAGGGAAGATGATTTGTTCACGCACACCCATGCTGTAGTTACCACGACCATCAAATGATTTCGCGCTTAAACCGCGGAAGTCACGAATACGTGGAACAGCAATTGTAATTAAACGTTCAAAGAACTCCCACATACGCTCACCGCGTAGTGTTACTTTACAACCGATTGGATATCCCTGACGGATTTTAAAGCCAGCAACAGATTTACGAGCTTTAGTTACTAAAGGTTTTTGACCGCTAATTGCTGCTAAGTCCGCTACTGCGTTGTCTAGCAATTTCTTATCGGTCAATGCTTCACCCACACCCATATTCAGGGTAATCTTTTCGATTCGTGGGACTTGCATGACAGATTTGTAGCCGAATTTATTTTTTAACTCGTTTACTACTTGATCTCTGTAGTAATCATGCAGTTTCGCCATCGCATTACTCCAGTTTGTTAGATAATTTCATTGTTAGATTTGAAGAAACGTACTTTTTTGCCATCTTCGAATCTAAAACCTACACGGTCAGCTTTGTTTGTTTTTGGATTGAAAATCGCAACGTTAGAAGCATCGATAGCCGCTTCTTTTTTCACTAAACCACCAGCTTGTCCTAAAGCAGGAACTGGTTTTTCATGTTTAGTGATGATGTTGATACCTTCAACAAACACTTTACCGTTTGGTAACACTTTAGTTACCTTGCCACGCTTGCCTTTGTCTTTACCGGCAAGTACGATTACTTCATCGTTTTGACGAATTTTTGCAGCCATTTCTCACTTCTCCTTACAGTACTTCTGGTGCCAAAGAAATGATCTTCATGAATTTCTCAGAACGAAGTTCACGAGTCACCGGTCCAAAAATACGAGTACCGATTGGTTGCTCTGTGTTATTGTTTAAAATTACACAAGCGTTACCATCGAAGCGAATGACTGATCCGTCTGGGCGACGAACACCCTTCTTGGTGCGCACAACAACTGCTTTTAATACATCACCTTTTTTAACTTTACCGCGTGGAATTGCTTCTTTCACAGTAACTTTGATGATATCACCAATAGCAGCATAACGACGGTGCGATCCACCTAGAACCTTGATACACATTACGCTGCGAGCACCTGAGTTATCGGCAACATCCAGCATAGTCTGTTCTTGGATCATATTTTATGCTCCGTTAAGTTAATAATACACCCTTGCGGGACGAACCTACCCATACCTTATAAAGATATATGGCGGATAGGTGGCGGAGTTTACCAAAATCAAGCTATAAACGCAATCAAAATTTTATACTTAAATCAGAGTGTTTAAAGAGCGGTCAAATTTTTATGACTTTTTAGCAAACTTTGGAAAGAAAAAAGCCAACGGTATAAACCATTGGCTTTTATTTTTAACTTGTTAATTAAGCAATAACTGCTTTCTCAACAACACGAACTAAAGTCCAAGATTTGGTTTTAGAAAGAGGACGACATTCGCGAATCTCTACTACATCACCTAATTTGGCTTCGTTGTTCTCATCGTGTACGTGTAATTTAGTTGTACGACGGATAAATTTACCGTATAACGGGTGTTTTACCTTACGTTCAATAGCAACAACGAAAGATTTTTCCATTTTGTCGCTAACAACTTTACCTTGTACGCTACGAATTTTATCAGTCATTACTCACCCGCCTTCTCAGTTAAAATGGTTTTAACGCGTGCGATATCACGACGCACTTGTTTAGCCTGATGGGTTTGTTGAAGCTGACCGGTGGCTGTTTGCATACGCAATTTGAATTGTTCACCTAAAAGGTTCACTAATTCATCATTCAGCTCTTCAACACTTTTTGTACGTAAATCTTGAGCTTTCATTACATCACCGTCTTAGTTACGAAGGTAGTCTTGATTGGCAATTTAGCAGCTGCTAATGCAAATGCTTGTCTTGCGATCTCTTCAGACACACCATCCATTTCATAAAGTACTTTACCCGGTTGGATTAAGGCTACCCAGTACTCAACGTTACCTTTACCTTTACCCATACGGACTTCTAATGGTTTTTCAGTAATTGGTTTATCTGGGAAAACACGGATCCAGATTTTACCTTGACGTTTAACTGCACGTGTCATTGCACGACGAGCCGCTTCAATTTGACGAGCGGTTAAACGACCACGACCAACTGCTTTTAACCCGAATGTACCGAAGCTGACTTCAGTACCACCCGCGATACCACGGTTACGGCCTTTGTGAACTTTACGGAATTTTGTACGTTTTGGTTGCAACATTTAGCGTTTCTCCTTACTTACGACCTTTGCCACGCGGAGCCTTTTTAGGCTTGTCGGCAGGTTGTTGTTCTGATTGCGCAACTGCAGCCATTCCACCCAAAATTTCACCTTTGAAGATCCATACTTTAACGCCGATTACGCCGTATGTAGTATGAGCTTCTGCAGTATTATAATCGATGTCCGCACGAAGAGTATGTAGAGGTACACGACCTTCACGATACCATTCAGAACGTGCGATTTCTGCACCACCTAAACGACCGCTAACTTCAACTTTGATACCTTTAGCACCTAAACGCATTGCGCTTTGTACCGCACGTTTCATAGCACGACGGAACATTACACGACGTTCTAATTGAGAAGCGATGCTGTCTGCAACTAATTTTGCATCTAATTCCGGTTTTTTCACTTCAGCAATGTTGATTTGAGCCGGAACGCCAGCGATTTTAGACACTGCGTTACGTAATTTTTCAACATCTTCACCTTTTTTACCGATAACGATACCAGGGCGAGCTGTGTGAATTGTTACACGAATACTTTTAGCTGGACGCTCAATAGTAATACGTGAAACCGAAGCGTTTGCTAATTCTTTATTTAAGAATTTGCGTACTTTGAAGTCACCGTCAAGATTGTCGGCGAAATCTTGTGTATTCGCGAACCAAGTAGAGTTCCAAGGTTTTACAATACCTAGGCGAATACCATTTGGATTTACTTTTTGACCCATTGCTATTCCTCTACTTATTAACGATCTGACACAACCACAGTGATGTGGCTAGTACGTTTTAAAATACGATCTGCACGACCTTTAGCACGTGGCATAACACGTTTCATGCTAGGACCTTCGTCAACGAAGATTTTAGCAACTTTAAGATCATCGATATCTGCACCATCATTATGCTCTGCGTTAGCAATAGCAGACTCTAATACTTTTTTCACTAAAGCCGCAGCTTTTTTGTTAGTAAAAGTTAAGATTTCTAATGCTTGCGCAACTTTTTTACCACGAATTAAATCGGCAACTAAGCGAGCTTTTTGGGCAGAAGTGCGAGCGTAACGATGTTTTGCGATAGTTTCCATCTATTTACCTCTTATTTCTTAGCTTTCTTATCTGCCGCGTGACCGCGGTATGTACGAGTCGGTGCAAATTCACCTAATTTATGGCCGATCATTTCATCAGATACATAAACAGGAACGTGCTGACGACCATTATGGACTGCGATGGTCAATCCGATCATTGAAGGAATGATCATTGAACGACGGGACCAAGTTTTGATTGGTTTTTTATCCCCGCTTTCCACCGCCTTCTCTACCTTCTTCAACAAGTGTAGGTCAAGGAAAGGACCTTTCTTGAGAGAACGTGGCATGGCTTATCCTCTTATTAATTTAAATTATTTGCCACGACGACGTACGATGAATTTATCAGTACGTTTGTTGTGACGAGTTTTCTTACCTTTAGTTTGAACGCCCCAAGGAGTTACTGGGTGTTTACCAAAGTTACGACCTTCACCACCACCGTGTGGGTGATCTACTGGGTTCATTGCAGTACCACGAACTGTAGGGCGAATACCTCTCCAGCGGTTAGCACCAGCTTTACCCAATACGCGAAGCATATGTTCTGAGTTACCAACTTCACCGATTGTAGCAACACATTCAGCTAATACTTTACGCATTTCGCCTGAACGTAAACGTAAAGTTACGTAGTTGCCTTCACGAGCGATGATTTGTACATAAGCACCAGCAGAACGAGCGATTTGACCGCCTTTACCTGGTTTTAATTCAACGTTATGTACTGTTGAACCAACTGGGATATTACGCATTGGTAATGAGTTACCCACTTTAATAGGTGAGTTAACGCCAGATTGGATTTGATCGCCAACTGACAAACCTTTAGGTGCTAAGATATAACGGCGTTCACCATCTTTATAAAGCACTAAAGCAATGTTAGCTGAACGGTTTGGATCATATTCTAAACGTTCAACAACCGCTGGGATATCTAACTTGTTACGTTTGAAATCGATTAAACGGTAATGTTGTTTATGACCACCACCGATGTGGCGAGTGGTAATACGACCATAATTGTTACGACCACCAGTTTTAGATTTAGTATCTAGAAGAGGAGCGTAAGGTTTACCCTTGTGTAATTCAGGGTTCACGATTTTAACAACGTGACGACGACCAGCGGAGGTCGGCTTACATTTAACGATAGCCATTCTCTAATTTCCTCCGATTACTCTGCACTGTCCACGAAGTCCAAGTTTTGGCCTTCGGCTAAAGTTACATAAGCTTTTTTCCAGTCGCTGCGACGACCCATTTTGTTACCACGGCGTTTAGTTTTACCTTTAACAACCACAGTACGAACTGAGTCAACTTTTACTTCAAATAATTGAGCAACAGCAGCAGCAATTTCAGCTTTGTTCGCATCTAAAGCAACTTTAAGTACAACAGTGTTAGATTTTTCAGCATTGTTAGTTGCTTTTTCAGAGATGTACGGTGCACGTAGCACGCTTAGCAAACGTTCTTGACTCATGCTAGGATCTCCTCAATTTGTTTCACAGCGTCAACAGTAACAATCACTTTATCGAAAGCGATTAAGCTAACTGGATCGATACCTTGAACATCACGTACATCAACTTTATATAAGTTACGTGCCGCTAAGAATAGATTTTCATCTAAACTTGCTGTGATAATTAACGCATCTTCAACTGCTAAATCTTTTAATTTTTGTACTAAAACTTTAGTTTTTGGTGCATCTAATTCGAATTTTTCAACAACAACCAAACGGTCTTGACGAACTAATTCAGAAAGAATGCTTTTGATAGCACCACGGTACATTTTCTTGTTCACTTTTTGGCTGTGATCTTGTGGTTTAGCCGCGAAGGTTGTACCACCAGAACGCCAGATTGGTGATTTGATATCACCAGAACGAGCACGACCTGTACCTTTTTGACGCCAAGGTTTTTTACCTGAACCAGACACTTCAGCACGAGTTTTTTGCGCACGAGTACCTTGACGAGCACCTGCTGCATAAGCAACAACAACTTGGTGAATCAAAGCTTCGTTAAACTCACGTCCGAAGGTAGTTTCAGAAACAGTTAGTGCGTTTGCACCTACAACTTGTAATTCCATCTCTATCTCCTAGACTTATGCTTTAACTGCCGGCTTAACGATAACATCGCCATTGATAGCACCAGGTACAGAACCTTTTACTAATAGCAATTTACGCTCAGCATCTACACGAACAACTTCAAGTGATTGAACGGTTACACGCTCAGCACCTAAATGTCCTGCCATTTTTTTACCTTTAAACACACGACCTGGAGTTTGGTTTTGACCAATAGAACCAAGTACACGATGTGATAAAGAGTTACCGTGTGTAGCATCTTGAGTACGGAAGTTCCAACGTTTAACACCACCTTGGAAACCTTTACCTTTAGAAGTACCAGTAACATCTACTTTTTTAACATCTGCAAAGATGTCAACATTGATTTCTTGACCTAAAGTGAATTCTTCACCTTCAGTACGAAATTCCCATAAACCGCGACCAGCTTCAACACCTGCTTTCACGAAATGGCCTGCTTCAGGTTTAGTTACACGATTCGCTTTTTTAGAACCAGTAGTAACTTGAACTGCAGTATAGCCATCGTTTTCAAGAGTTTTAACTTGAGTTACGCGGTTGGCTTCGATTTCGATAACGGTAACTGGTACAGAAACACCGTCTTCATTGAAGATACGGGTCATACCAACTTTACGACCGACTAAACCAATCATTGTAATAACCTCTTAATTAACCTAGGCTGATCTGCACGTCCACGCCGGCAGCCAAATCTAAACGCATTAATGCATCAACAGTTTTTTCTGTTGGCTCTACGATATCTACTAAACGTTTGTGTGTACGAATTTCGTATTGATCACGCGCGTCTTTGTTCACGTGTGGAGAAATCAACACGGTGAAACGCTCTTTACGAGTTGGTAAAGGGATTGGACCACGAACTTGTGCACCAGTACGTTTAGCTGTTTCTACGATCTCCGCAGTAGATTGATCGATCAAACGGTGATCGAAAGCTTTTAAGCGGATACGGATTCTTTGGTTCTGCATTAGACCAGAGCTCCAATAAAATTTAGCTAATAAAAAACTAACACCAATCACAATTCTAACTTCAAAATAGAAAAGGAGGTGTAAGTTACCTGTTATATAGTCTCCAAATCGGAAACATTGTTAGTATTACATATCGTAATACTCGTTTAATAAATGATTACATTAAACGGCTTTCAATATCTGAAAGCCCGTGGATATTACACAAAAACACCTAATTATGCAAGCTTTTTGTTCAATTAATTTCCACATACAAAAAAGTGCGGTCATTTTCCCGAATGTTTTTCAGATGAAAACACGACAAAAAATGACCGCACTTTAATATAAATGAAATCTATAGTTTGTTATCTAACATTGCAATATGTCTTGTTGCAGCAATCCAAGCACCAACATAACCCATAATCAAGCAGCTGACTAATAAGAAGATTAGTTCACCAACACCTAATCCATTAAGCTCAAATGTAACCGCAAAGATATCCGTCACATACTTCACCGCTGAAGTAAAGTACCCGACAATAAGGCTACTAAACAGCGCTGCAATCAATCCGCCCAACACCGCATAAATCATACCGGTATAAAGATAAGGACGAATAATAAATTGATCTGTCGCACCTAATAGTTTCATCACATCAATGCTTGCTCGGCTACTATATACATCCGAGCGAATACTATTTCCTATAACAAGGAATACCGCAATAGTCATCAAAACCGTGCAGAAAATTGCCACATGCGCAAATAACCACGAAAGTGCGGTCAATTTTTCCATCCAATCGTTATCTAAACGAACTTCTTGTACACCTTTAATTTTATTTAAACTGGTACGTAATTCTGCTCGTTTTTCAGATACATTAAAGTCTTTAGACGGCTTCACCATCACGACTGCCGGTAATGGATTATCATCTAAAATCTCTAATTCTTCACCAAAACCAGACCAACTTTTGAATTCTTTTAAGCTTTCTTGGCGAGAAACATAATTTAAAGATTCCACGCCTTCTTGTTGACGGATTTTTTCCACCACCAAGTTGGCATCTTCTTCACTTAAATTTTTGTGTAAATAGATTGTGAGTTCGCTTTCCGGATAAAATTGAGTCGTCGCTAAATGTAAATTTTTCCATAACAAATAGCTCACCGTTGGAATCGTTAAAGACACGGCAATGACTAAAATTGTTAGCAATGTACCAAATTTACGTTTTACTAAATCGTTCAAAACAGAACGTAAAGTATAAGCAGTTTGCACGCCAAAAGAAGCATCAATACGTCTTGTCATTTTTTATCCTTAATAGCGTAAGTAGCCTTGTTCAAGCACAAGACATGGTTTTGGTTTTTGTTGAATTAAATTGATATCGTGTGTCGCAATTAACACCGTCATGCCTAAACGATTAAACTCTTCAAACAGATTAAAAATCCCTAAAGAAAGTTCATCATCTAAGTTGCCTGTTGGCTCATCGGCTAATAACAGTTGCGGTTTATGCACAATGGCACGCGCGATATCCACGCGTTGTTGCTCTCCACCTGAAATTTGTGGCGGCATATAATTCGCTTTACTGCGTAAACCCACACGATCTAACGCAACCAATGCACGTGTATGCGCTTCTTTCGGGTTCATTCCCGCAATAATCAATGGCAATGCCACATTTTCTGCCACACTACGATCCGTTAATAAACGGTAATCTTGGTGAACCATGCCGATTTGGCGACGTAAAAATGGGATTTCATACTTAGACAAACGCGTAATATCATGGCCATTAAACCAAATATTACCGGCATTCGCCTTTTCCATTCCCATAATTAATTTAAGCAAGGTACTTTTACCCGCGCCAGAATGCCCAACAAGATAAGTCATACTTCCGACAGGCAGATGAAAATTCAAGCCCTGTAAGGCCGGCTGAGTCGCACCGTGATAAGCTTTAGAGACATTTGAAAATCGAATCACTTTATTATTCCTTTTTATTCTTCATTTTCGTGAACAAACAATGCTTCAATAAATTCTTCTGCATTAAATTCGCGTAAATCTTCAATCTTTTCACCCACACCAATATAACGAATTGGTAAATTAAACTGATCCGCAATGGCGAAAATTACCCCACCTTTTGCTGTACCGTCTAACTTGGTTAATGAGATACCGGTTAGTCCAACTGCGTCATCAAAGAGTTTAGCTTGGCTAATTGCATTTTGTCCTGTACCCGCATCTAAGGTAAGCATAATTTCGTGCGGTGCGGTTTCATCGTATTTTCTCATGACACGAACAATTTTCTTCAATTCATCCATGAGATTATTTTTATTTTGTAAACGTCCTGCCGTATCCGCAATTAAAATATCAATGTTACGTGCTGCGGCAGATTGCATTGCATCAAAAATCACCGACGCAGAATCTGAACCCGTACTTTGTGCCACCACCGGAATATTGTTACGCTCACCCCATACTTGAAGTTGTTCTACTGCTGCCGCACGGAAAGTATCTCCTGCAGCTAACATGACTGATTTACCTTCATTTTGGAATTTGCGAGCCAACTTACCGATTGTCGTGGTTTTACCCACACCATTTACGCCCACCATTAAAATCACATAAGGCTTTTTACTTGTATCAATAACTAAAGGTTGAGCGACTGGTTTTAAAATCTCCGCCATTTCAACTTTAAGTTGTTGGTAAAGTAATTCCGCATCTTGTAATTGTTTACGACTTGCGTGCTCAGTTAAATTCTTAATGATTTTATTCGTTGTTGGCACACCAATATCGGCAATTAAAAGTTGCTCTTCCAACTCATCAAACAAATCATCATCAATTTTTTTGCCTAAAAAGAACGCTCGGAAACCCGCGCCAATATTTTGTTTGGTTTTGAGTAAGCCTTTAACTAAACGACTGAAAAAGCCACCTTCACTTGGTTTTTCTTGCGTTTCGGTATTGATATCTGAACGTAATTCGTCTTTAACATCGTCAACAATTTCAGATTCAATCTCCGCTTCAACCACAGGAAGATCTTCAATGACATTATCTTGTTCAATAATGCTTTCTGTTGGCTCTTCCGTAGGAAGTGCGGTAGCAATTTCTTCTGTTTTCACCGTTTCTTCATCAATTGTTTCAATCACCGGTGTATCTAAAACAGGTTCAATATTGACCGCACTTTCAGGTGAAATCACTTCTTCTACAATAGGTTCAAGATGCTCAACAACGACCTCTTCTGCTTTATCTTCTTGCAGTTGTTCAGCTAATTCCTGTAATTCTTCCTGTTCAACTTGCTCTAATTGAACGTTCTTCTCAGTATGAACGATCTCTTCCGTAGGCGAAACGTCGGCAGATTCGACAGATGGCTCTTCAATAATTGGCTCAATTTTTTGTTCTTCTTGCTTTTTATTGCGACCAAAAAGAGAGGCCCAAAACCCACCTTTTTTCTTTTCTTCTGACATAAATTCTTCTCTTAAACACAAATCTGTAAAAAATACTGCCTATTCTAGCAAAAAATCGTCTAAACTAAGCACAATTTTCACTAAAAATCTGTTTCTTTATGAAAAAAATGCAAGTTCAAAATGCCAAAGGCGAAGTTCGAATCATCGCAGGTCTTTGGCGAGGGCGAAAATTACCCGTTTTAAATGCGGAAGGTTTGCGTCCAACAGGCGATCGCGTGAAAGAAACCTTATTCAACTGGTTGATGCCTTACATTGTGGATAGCCATTGCCTTGATTGCTTTGCGGGAAGTGGCTCACTCGGTTTTGAAGCTCTTTCTCGCCAAGCGAAACAGGTAACGTTTTTAGAGTTAGATAAAACCGTTGCGAATCAATTAAAGAAAAATTTGCAAACGCTAAAAATAACGAATGAACAAGCTCAGGTCATCAATCAAAATAGCCTAGAATTTTTAAAACAAGCACAAAATCAACCGTACTTTGATGTAGTATTTTTAGATCCACCTTTTCATTTTGGCTTAGCAGAACAAGCAATTGCCCTTTTAGAAGAAAAAAATTGGCTGTTACCTCATGCATTGGTTTATGTGGAAACAGAAAAAGACAAACCGCTTAGCGTGCCTGAAAATTGGCAATTACTGAAAGAGAAAACCGCAGGTATGGTTAGCTACCGCCTGTATCAAAAAGATTAGGAAATTATTATGTTAGATATTGTGTTATACGAACCTGAAATTCCACAAAATACGGGAAATATTATTCGTCTTTGTGCGAACACTGGATTTCGCCTTCATTTAATCGAGCCACTAGGCTTTACCTGGGATGATAAAAAATTACGTCGCTCGGGTTTGGACTATCATGAATTTGCTGAAATCAAAAAACACAAAACCTTTGAAGCCTTTTTAGAAAGTGAAAAACCAAAACGTCTTTTTGC
Organism: uncultured Haemophilus sp.; assembly: GCA_905205995.1. Classification (GTDB taxonomy): domain Bacteria; phylum Pseudomonadota; class Gammaproteobacteria; order Enterobacterales; family Pasteurellaceae; genus Haemophilus_D. Next base: position 24,491 of record CAJLFU010000019.1, read on the forward strand.
ACTTACAACCAAAGGCAGCCCAGCACATAGCGAAGTGCAATTTGAATTAGGGGATTACTTGATGTTTGGCCCTGAAACACGTGGTATTCCCATGTCTATTTTAGATAAGATGCCAATGGAACAAAAAATCCGTATCCCAATGACTGCAAATAGTCGTAGTATGAACTTATCCAACTCGGTAGCCGTGACGATTTACGAGGCATGGCGACAACTTGGTTATGAAGGCGCTGTGAATTTAAATCGATAAAAAATCTGTAAAATAGCCACTTATTTTCTAAACAAAAATAAGCGGCTTTCTTTTTGCATTTAAATTGTGATCTTGGTCACATATTTGTAATTTTAATATTCCCTTTTTTTAAAAACAGCAGTATAAATAAATTACATTTAGAGAGGGATCTCGATGTACTCCACTTGATCTATCAAGATCTTGTCTTTCTTGACTCTTCAAGCAAACCTTCCCCGTAGTCCTAAATAAAGAATTGGCAGTCGAATGATTTGTCGTCCGTTTTTATCCCTAAAATTTAATATGCAGCAAAATTAGCCTTATCTCATATTAATAAGGATGTTGGCATGAATGGGGTTAATTTTGGATTGGTCGAAACAGCAGTGGCTAAGCATGGATGCCTACAAAAAAAGTGCGGTCAATTTTGGCCGCACTTCCCATTTCTATCATTTGCAAATCACTAACTTTGTGTTGCTATTTTCTAAATAATCCGCAATTTGTTTTGGCACATCATCAGTGAAAAGATAATCCACGTCTTTGAGCTCCCCTAATCGCACAATCGCTTGTCGAGAGAATTTCGAATGGTCGGTCGCTAATAAAGTTTGGCGAGAACTTTCTATAATGGCACGTTTTACTTGAACTTCGTGATAATCATAGTCCAATAATGAGCCATCAAGGTCAATTGCACTAATACCCAGAATCCCGAAATCTAAACGGAATTGCGAAATAAAATTAACCGTTGCCTCACCGATAATTCCCCCATCCTTACGCAAGGAACCGCCCGCCATCGTAATATCAAAGGTTTCATTTTGACGTAATAAATGAGCCGCATTGATATTATTCGTCACAATGCGTAACCGCTCATGATTTAACAAGGCACTCGCTACCGCTTCAGGCGTGGTACCAATATCAATAAATAAAGATGCACCGTTTGGAATACGTTTTACTACCTCACGGGCAATAGCACTTTTTTGGGAAGGGAAAAATTGTTTACGTTCAATGTAATCAGAGTTTTCTGCGGTAGAGGAAGGTGCCGCGCCACCATGATGACGACGAATTAAATCTTGTTCAGCTAGGATATTCAGATCGCGTCGAATGGTCTGTGGGCTAACTTCCAGTTCGATAACCAGCTCTTCTGTGCTGGCATATCCTTTTAGCTTCACAAGCTCAATAATTTTCTGATGGCGTAATGATTGCTTCATATAAATGCCTATAAATTTGAATTAGCTAAACTTTTTGATATTAATTTTACTCTGCAGGAATCCCCAAACCAATCCTAAGATAAAGCCTGAAATATGAGCTGCATTGCCTATATTAATATCAAATAACGGACTAATAAAGCCAAAGAGAAGACCTACCAGTAACATTGTAAAAAAACCCTCCGGTAAGTCAAAGCTATGCGGGTGCAATTTGTCCACCACCAATACATAACCTAAAACCGCATATACGACGCCAGATAGCCCGAAAAAGGCTGGACCGGTAAAGTAATTCTGTACAACGCCACTCACTGCGGCAGACACTAAGACTAATAATAAAAAATGGAAAGAACCAAATCGGCGTTCAATCGCGCCACCAAATAACCAGAACCACGAAAGATTAAATAAAATATGGGGTACCGACAAATGAACAATAGCATGAGTGAAATAACGCCATATTTCCTGATCTTCCCAAGAATAAGCAGGATAATGGAATAAATCCATAATTGGCTCTTCAAATCCTACATTCTGCAAGAGATAAATCACTGCGCAAAGTGCGGTCAAAATAAACGTGATTTTTTGTGCGCTCAATGTGCGTTTCAATACTTTTCTCTCTTCTGGCAAATCGGTTTCACTATCAAATAAAGACGGCATTTGTTATATTCCTTTTTATTTTTCGTCAATCATATAAGGTTCATTATGAAAAAACAAACTATGCCGACAGGATTTAGCGGCTTCGCTTGGGGAATCGCGGCATTTTGTTTACCCATTTTACTGTGGCCTATGGCCTCTCTGCTTTCCACTGCTTTTGCGAAAAACCCAACATTAAGCGACTTTCAGATCGATCTTTTCTCGATTATCTTTTGGGTGTATCCCTTTGTTTTGGTTTTGATTGCACGCTTACTTTATAAATTGCATCAGCACAAACCTAAACTTGCCGTAAAACTATTGCTACTAAGTGCGGTCATTTTTTACATTGTTTTAGTTTCGGTTTGCTACATTGGCTTTAATGCTTAAGAATATAAAAATAAAAACAAAATCACAAACAACAAAAAGGGAGCTTTCGCTCCCTTTTTAACTTATGTTCCTAATAATCAAAATATAAAAAATTTCCTACCTAGCAATCAATTATGCAAAGTATTTTTCTAAATCGTCGCTACCGCCGATGTGTTTACCACCGATGAACACTTGTGGCACAGTTGCACGACCAGAAACCGCGCGTACACTCACGATAGTTGCATCTTGACCTAATACAATTTCTTCAAAGCTTAAACCTTTATCACGTAAGAGTTGTTTTGCTTTCGCGCAATATGGGCAGCCTGGTTTAGTGAAGATGGCGATTGATTCTTGCACTTGATAATCTGGTGCAATGTATTTCAACATGGTATCGGCATCAGATACTTTAAACGGATCGCCTGGCTCATTTGGTTCAATAAACATTTTTTCCACTACGCCATTTTTCACGAGCATAGAATAACGCCAAGAACGTTTACCAAAACCTAAATCATCTTTTCCAACTAACATACCCATACCTTCAGTGAAAGTACCGTTACCATCTGGAATGAATTTTACATTGTGTGCTTCTTCTGCTTCTTTCCAAGCATTCATAACGAAAGTATCGTTTACAGACACAACTAAAATATCATCTACGCCATGTTTTTTGAAAACAGGTGCAAGCTCGTTATAACGTGGTAAGTGAGAAGATGAACAAGTTGGCGTGAATGCACCTGGTAATGAGAAAACAACAACAGTTTTGTTATCAAATAATTCAGATGTGGTCACATCAACCCATTGATCGCCTTGACGAGTACGGAATGTAACTTGTGGAACTTTTTTTCCTTCCATATTAGACATAATGTGTCTCCTCTGTGAGTTAAATTAATTAGTCCTAAAAACTTGATAGGCATTATAGAAAGTTTTGTGATATAGTCATAATCAATTAATTCTATCCTTTTAATTGACATATTCTATAAAGTGAGAACCCTATGAATATTCGTGATTTAGAATACTTAGTAGCTCTTTCCGAGTTTAAACATTTCCGTCGAGCGGCGGATTCTTGCAATGTTAGCCAACCCACTTTAAGTGGCCAAATTCGCAAACTAGAAGATGAATTAGGCATTATTTTACTTGAACGTACTAGCCGTAAAGTACTCTTCACGCAATCTGGTATGTTACTTGTCGATCAAGCTCGCACTGTATTACGCGAAGTAAAATTACTCAAAGAAATGGCTAGCAATCAAGGTAAAGAAATGACAGGTCCATTACACATTGGATTAATCCCAACCGTTGGCCCTTACCTACTTCCTTATATTGTACCAACATTGAAAGAAACTTTCCCAGATTTAGAAGTTTTTCTTTACGAAGCCCAAACTCACCAACTATTAGAACAATTGGAGACTGGCCGCCTAGATTGTGCGATTGTGGCTCGCGTACCCGAAACTGAAGCGTTTATCGAAGTGCCTATTTTTGATGAAAAAATGTTACTGGCAGTTTCAGAACAGCATCCATGGGCATCAGAAAGTAAAATTGCCATGAATACCTTAAAAGGGCAAGAAATGCTTATGTTAGATGATGGGCATTGTTTACGTAATCAAGCACTCGATTATTGTTTTACGGCCGGTGCTAAAGAAGACTCTCACTTCCAAGCAACTAGCCTTGAAACGTTGCGTAATATGGTGGCAGCCAATGTGGGTATCACCTTTATGCCTGAACTTGCTGTATTAAATGAAGGCACGCGTGCAGGTGTAAAATATATACCTTGCCATTCGCCAGAACCGTCTCGTACTATTGCTCTCGTTTACCGCCCAGGTTCACCATTACGTAATCGCTATGAACGCGTTGCAAGTGCGGTCAGTGAACAAGTTAAATCGATTTTAGCGAACAAAAAATAATTTATCATAAGCTGAGGAAAACCAAATGGCTGGTGTTCGAGCAATTCAAAAAGAAAAAACCCGTCGAGCTTTAATTGACGCCGCATTCAATCAATTGAGTGCAGAAAAAAGCTTTTCTAATTTAAGCTTACGCGAAGTCGCGCGTGAAGCGGGTATTGCACCAACTTCTTTCTATCGCCACTTTAGCGATATGGATGAGCTCGGATTAGAAATGGTTGATGAGGCCGGCTTAACGCTTCGTCAATTAATGCGCCAAGCTCGTAAACGTATTGATGCTGGCGGCAGCGTCATCCGTGTTTCTGTTGAAACCTTTTTTGAATTTATCACTCACAGCACCAACGTATTCCGTTTGCTCTTACGTGAAAGTTCAGGTACTTCTCAAGCTTTCCGTACCGCAGCCGCTCGTGAAATCAAACACTTTGTTGATGAATTAGCTGAATACATTGCAAAGAAAAATCACTACTCGCAATATGTGTCTTATGTTCAGGCTGAGGGAATGGTAACCATCGTATTCACGGCAGGTTCCAACGCCTTAGACATGACGAAGGCCGAACAAGATTTACTAAAAGAGCGCGTTATCTTACAACTTCGCATGCTGGCGAAAGGTGCGGACTTCGCATCTCATAAAGAAAAAATGATGCGAAAATAGACCGCACTTTTCCGTATAAATCAAAACACCCGCATCTCTGCGGGTGTTTGTTTATCTTAAGAAGGGAATTATTTACCATCCCAAGCTTTAATCGCATCTAAACGTGCTTTTACTTTGCTACTTGAATCACCTTTGAAGTAATCTTTCGCTAAACCACCTTCAAAACCGCCATAGTTCGGATTAGGTAAAACGATGAATGTTTTACCAAATTTCGCTTTGTTTTGTGCTACGAAATCACGACGTTCTGCATTTTGTTTACCATAGATTGCATCACCGAAGTCATCAAGGTTATCCCCCACATAAACGACGATTTCATAGCCTTGTTTTTCAATTTCTTCAAAACGTGCTGCTTTTGGTGATTTATCTTTTTTCAAGTAAAACGCTGAATCTTCAACACCATTAAAACCTAAACGTTTCATGTCATCAATCGTACCCGCTTTTTCATTACTGTCTTTACGGTTAGACACATAGAACATTTTACCGCCATGGGTATTTACATAGTTATTGAATTCTACTGCACCTGGTACTACACCTGATTGACGAGCTTCTACCCAACGAGTCCAATCTTTACCATCAAATGGTTTGTTATTTTGAACTTGCCAGCCAGCATAAGGGCTGTTATCTAACATGGTTTCATCTAAGTCCACCACAACCGCTTTTTTCTTACCTTTTTTCACTTTAGCGTGATCAAATGCCACTTTTGCCGCATTGTATGCTTGGTAAGAAAGGGCTTGGTATTCACCTGATTGTTGAATCCAGTTAAGACCTAATACCGCTTGTTGTTGAAGCTGCGCGTCCGCTTCTGCACTCTTATCTTGAGTTGCACAACCGGTTAAAATAAATGCTGACATCGCTGCAATAGCGGTAAGTTTTAATGTTGTTTTCATTGATTGTTCCTTCTGTTAAAAAGTCATAATGACGGGCAAAAGTATAACAAGCCTATTCGGGCAGTGACTATGGGTTTATCAAACTTTATAACTAATTTGTGAGAGAGATCACATTTTTAAATTTTAAGTTATCTAACAAGCCGAATAAGATCACTTCAAAAATCATCTTATTTTTAACCGCACTTTTTCATCGCATTTCGCTGTATTTCACGGTAAACTATCCCAAGTTTTCAGAAATAATAGGTAATTTATGCGTCTTTTCATTGGAATTTTAGTGGGTGTTCTCGTGCTATTTCAGTACGATCTTTGGTTTGGTAAAAATGGATATTTTGATTACAAAGATGTCGCCGCTCAAATCAAAGAGAATAAAGCTGAAAATGAAAAGCTCTCACAAAGAAATCAAATGATTTCCGCCGAAATTCAAGGATTAACAAAAGGCTTTGAATCCATTGAAGAGCGTGCACGCATGAACCATGATATGGTCAAACCAAACGAAGTGTTCTATCACATCGTCAAAGAGCATAAATAATGAACCGTGAAATTATTGCCGTCATTCCTGCTGCGGGTGTTGGAAGCCGTATGCAGGCAAATAAACCTAAGCAATATCTGAAAATCCTAGATAAGACGATTCTGGAACATACTCTCTCTGTCATTCTATCCCACCCTGCAATCAATCACGTTATTCTTGCGGTAGGAAAAAATGATCCCTATCTTTCTGAAATAACTTTATTTCCTCATCAAAACATAACCCTCGTTGAAGGGGGTGAAACACGAGCCGAGTCAGTTCTAAATGGACTAAATGCGATCAAAAATGACCATGCTTGGGCATTGGTGCATGATGCAGCCAGACCTTGTTTAACACATCAAGATTTAGATAAATTACTCCAAATCGATGATGAACAAGGCGCTATTTTAGCCATTCCAGCGGTCGATACGATTAAACGCGCGAATAAACAACAAGATATTATTAAAACAGAAGATCGCGCTGAACTTTGGCTTGCACAAACACCTCAATTTTTCCGTTGCGATCTATTAAGAAATGCACTTGAACAGGGTCTCTCTCAAGGTGCCAATATTACAGATGAAGCCTCTGCGATGGAACTGGCTGGATTTCGACCGCACTTAGTCGCGGGGCGAAGTGATAATATTAAAGTGACACGTCCAGAAGATTTAGCTTTAGCCGAATTTTATTTAACAAGGAAAACTCTATGATACGAATTGGACATGGGTTTGATGTTCATGCCTTTGGTGAAGATCGCCCTTTAATTATTGGTGGCGTTGAAGTGCCTTACCATACCGGATTTATTGCCCATTCTGATGGTGATGTCGCCTTACATGCCTTAACGGATGCCTTATTAGGTGCGGCAGCATTAGGAGATATAGGTAAACTCTTCCCTGATACCGATATCCAATATAAAAATGCAGATAGCCGTGTTTTATTACGAGAAGCATTCCGCCAGGTGCAAGAGAAAGGCTATAAGGTGGGTAATGTGGATGTAACCATTATTGCACAAGCCCCTAAAATGCGTCCTCATATCGATGCAATGCGAGCGAAAATTGCGGAAGATTTACATTGTGATATTGAGCAAGTAAACGTGAAAGCAACCACAACAGAAAAACTTGGCTTTACAGGCCGAAGTGAAGGCATTGCTTGCGAGGCTGCCGCCTTATTATTAAAGGCTTAAATTTTAGGTAAAAGAAAAGGTTGGTAAAAATACCAACCTTTTTTATTCACATTAAATTCTTATTATTTTTTTAATAAATCGCGAATTTCAGTAAGTAATTCTTCTTGTGAAGGACCTTTTACTTCTTCTACTGGTTTTTTCACTTTGTTGATACCTTTGATCATCATGAAGATTGCGAATGCAATGATGATGAAGTCAAATACGTTTTGAATAAATGCACCGTAGTTTAAAGTTACTGCTGGAGTGTCACCTACAGCTTGAGCTAACGTGATTTTCAAATCTTTGAAATCCACGCCGCCAGTTAAAATACCCAATACAGGCATTACTACGTCACCGACAAGTGAACTTACGATTTTACCAAAAGCACCACCGATGATCACACCGACTGCCATGTCTACTACGTTGCCGCGTACCGCGAATTCGCGGAATTCTTTAAGAAAGCTCATAAAATTTCCTTTTGTGTTGGTTTAAAAAATTAAAAGAGTGCGTATTATAGATTTTTAGATTAAAAAGTAAACTGTTATTTAAATAAAAAATGCACTTGGTTGGAATAATTTTTCTATTTCTGACACAGATTTCTTGTCATTAATATAAACAATCACATTATCGCCTTCTTCAATAACAACCTGGCGACGAGCAATGATTACTTCATTTTTACGTAAAATTGCCGCAATCATCGCTCCAACTGGAAGTTTAATATCACCAATCTGTCTTCCTACCACATTGGATGTTGTCGAATCGCCATGTACCACAAGCTCAATAGCTTCCGCAGTACCATGACGCAAAGAGGCCACGTTTTTGATATCCCCTTTACGCACATGTCCTAATAAAGCAGAGATTGTTGCTTGTTGTGGTGAAACCGCAATATCAATAGTTCCGCCTTGAATCAAATTAATATATGCCATGCGCTGAATCAGTACCATGGCTTTTTTAGCACCAAGACGTTTTGCCAGTAACGCCGACATAATATTGGCTTCATCGTCCGCACTTAATGATAAAAAGACATCAACGTTCTCAATATGCTCTTCAAAAAGTAAATTTTGATCAGAAGCATCACCATGGAAAACAAGGGTTTTAGAGAGTTTCTCTGCCAACACTTTTGCTTTTTCACCATCACGCTCAATGAGTTTCACTTGATACTTATCTTCTAACTGTTTTGCAACACCAGAGGCAATATTCCCGCTGCCCACAATCATGATACGCTTGTAGGTTTTCTCAAGGCGTTGCAACTCACTCATCACCGCTTTAATGTGCTCTGTCGCACAAATGAAGGTAATTTCGTCTCCCGCCTCAATAATGGTCGAACCTTGCGGGCGAATTAATTTATCATTACGTAAAATTGAAATGATACGGCAATCAATATGTGGCATATGCTCTTTAAAAGCGGATAACGCATAGCCTACTAAAGGACCACCGTAATACGCTTTTACAATCACAATGCTAATTCGATTATTGGCAAAATGCGCCACTTGCAATGCACCTGGATAAGCAATTAAGCGTGTAATCTCATCTGTAACTAAATTTTCTGGTGAAATCAGATGATCAATTGGTACGTTTTCATCATTAAATAATTTATCTTTCTCACGCAAATATTCCGCATTACGAATACGCGCAATACGTGTTGGGGTATTAAAAAGGGTATATCCCAACTGGCAAGCAATCATATTAGTTTCATCCGAAGCCGTTACGGCAACCATCAAGTCAGCATCAGCTGCCCCAGCATCTCGTAAAATCTTGGGTGAGGAAGGCGAACCTTTAACCACACGTAAATCATGCTTATCTTGCAAATTCTGCAAATGTTGAGATTCATTATCGACTAGCGTGATATCGTTATCTTCACTTACTAGATTTGCTGCAAGTGTTGTACCTACTTGCCCTGCACCTAAGATGATTATTTTCATTCTGTTCTCTCCACAACCAAAGGTCGGATGCCAATTTCAGCTGAATTTAGACCGCACTTTAATGTTTCAATGCGGCGACAAATGGTCGCCGTTACTTGTTCTGCTTCTGCCATTTTTTCTGTAGTAATCGAAGGATCTTGTTTACCAAATAACAGACCATCGAGCAAACGTTCTGCATGCATCCCTTCACGACAAAAATGTAACACACCTACATCTTCAAATAATGTGGCTACTTTTGCCGTTTTAGTGGTTGCAATGCCTAAAGCGCCATCTTCACCGCCGAGCTCTCGGAATAATTGATGTGTCGGAAATCCGCCGCACGCTAAGAAAAAAGCTTTATTGAAAACAATATTTCCCCCGCAGGTCATGCGCATATATTGCCATGCCTGATCAAAATTAGGGTGTTCCGCATAACGTTGGGCTAAATTTATCGGCTTTAATGCTAATCTCACGACCGAAGTATCTGGCTGAAAATAAAATGTTGCCGCAGCCACTTCTAATGTTCCCGGTTCATATGTATCATCCGCATCTAAAAACGCAACAAAATCGACCGCACTTTTAGCAGAGAGCATCGCCCCCCAATTTCGAGCCATTGCGACACCGCTATTTTTCGGCATTTGCTCGACAGAAATTCTATCAGGATATTGCGCTGCAAGCTGTAAGGCTAATGCAAATGTATTATCTGTCGACGCATCATCAATCAGCCAAAGACGGCCAAGATTACCTTGCAGCAACACAGATTCTACTGCACGAACAAGCGTTTGTTCAGCGTTATAGCAAGGAATGACGACATCAATTAAAGGCAAATTCATTTAAGCTGACCGTTTTCTCAATTTTGCATAATAGAATCCATCCCCGCCATTCTCTTGTGGTAAAAATTGGATTCCAATCGTATTTTCCGTTTGTTCAAACGGCAATGGCATTAATTCTGCATCGGGTGTTTCAGCCAAAAAATGCTGTATTTGCTGACTGTTCTCATCAGGAAGCACCGAGCAAGTTGCGTAAAGCAAAATACCATTAGGTTTCAATTTTGCCCAAAGCGCTTTTAGAATTTGTCCTTGCAAGGCTACCAATTGAGCAATATCCGTTTCTTGACGCAGCCATTTAATATCCGGATGACGACGAATCACCCCTGTTGCCGAGCAAGGTGCATCTAATAAAATACGATCAAAGGATGCACCACTTAAACCTATTTCTGAAAGCCACTTCTCAGGCTCGGTTGCATCACCACAAACGACAGTCGCCTGCTGATTCAAACGGGTAAGATTTTCTTCGACGCGTTTTAAGCGATGAGCCTCGACATCAAGCGCAATCACTTTCGCTTGCGGTGCCATCTCTAAAATATGTGTAGTCTTCCCACCTGGCGCCGCGCAAGCATCTAAAATTAATTCATCATTTTGTGGCTCAAGCAATAAGGCCGACCACTGCGCATTGAGATCCTGAACTGTCACTGCACCTTGTTCAAAATTCGGCAGCTTCGAGACAGAAAGCGGTTGAGCTAAACGTAAAGCATGTGGATTATCAGATTCAAATGCAACTATCTCTTGCTCTTCCAACAAAGTGCGGTAAGTTTTCGTATTATTTTGTTGTTGGTTAACTCGCAACCACATTGGTGGCTTTTGGTTATTCGCCTCAATAATTTCACGCCAATTCGGATAAGCTTTTTTGAGTTTATTCACAAACCATTCAGGATGAAGCGTTTGCCAATGTTTATCTACTACAGCAAGAATATCCTCTTGTTCCCGTAAGAAGCGACGCAATACACCGTTAACCAAACCACGAAAACTATCCGATTTCAATGATTTTGTGGCGTTCACCACTTCATCCACCGCCGCATGAGCGGGCACTCGCATATAAAGTAATTGGTACAATCCCACCAATAGCAAGCAGTGCACGATGCGGGTTTTACCCTTCAATGGCTTATCTAATAGTTTTTTTATAATATTTTCTAAACGAGGCAATACGCGACAAATACCAAAGGTGATTTCCTGCAATAAAGGGAAATCCTGTGGTTTTACCTGCGATTGCACTTCAGGAAGCAACGTTGATAAAGACTTACCTTGATCTAAAACCTGTAAAATCACTTGAGCAGCAATAGCGCGTACCGAAAGTGCGGTCAATTTTTCCGTTTTTTTTCGTTGAAATACCATTAGTTTAGAACCTTACCAACCTGGAACCAATCTGCTCGACCATTGAGGAAGTCTTGCACAGACATAGGTTTCTTGCCTGCGGGCTGAAGTTGCAATAAATTTAAAACGCCTTCTTTCGTGGCAATTTGGATACCTTTTTTATCGACACTTAAAATCGTCCCAGCTGGTTTATCTACATGTGGCAATACGGTAGCAGCATAAACTTTTAAGGTTTGTTCATTACCTTGCTCATCGGTTAATTGTAGGAAACTGATCGGCCAAGGATTAAACGCGCGAATATTGCGTTCAAGCTGGGCTGCCGATAGCGACCAATCTAATTTAGCCTCTTCTTTGGAAAGTTTCTCTGCATAGTTGCTTTGGCTATCATCTTGTTTTTCCGCAATGAATTTCCCTTCTTCCAAATGATCTAAAACATCAATCAATGCAGCTGGCGCAATTTCAGCTAATTTATGGTAAAGCGAAGCAGAAGTTTCTTGCGCATCAATATCGCAATACACTTTGTGTAACATATCGCCAGTATCTAAGCCTGCATCCATCTGCATAATTGTCACACCTGTTTGTTGATCGCCAGCCCAAATAGATCGCTGAATAGGTGCAGCACCACGCCAACGTGGTAAGAGAGAGCCATGCACATTTAAACAACCTAAACGAGGCCTATCCAATACTGCTTGAGGTAAAATCAAACCATAAGCGACAACAACCATCACATCGGCATTTAACGCTTTAAGCTCTGCTTGTGCTTCTTCTTTACGTAAGGATTTTGGTTGATAAACAGGAATTTGATGCTGTTCTGCTAATTGCTTTACAGGACTCGCCTGCAATTTTTTACCGCGGCCAGCCGGTTTATCTGGCTGCGTATAAACAGCAATAATATTGTGATGTGAATTTAAGAGTGCAGTAAGATGTTGTGCTGCGAAGTCCGGTGTACCGGCAAAGATGATATTCAATGGTTTCATAATGTTCTACGTTATGGGGTTGATAGGAAAAGTGCGGTCATTTTATACCGCACTTTTGATTATTGTTTTGCAATTTGTTTTTTATATTTCACTAATTTTTCTTTGATACGTTGACGTTTTAACGGTGAAAGATAATCCACAAATAAAATACCGTTCAAATGATCGATCTCATGTTGAATACAGATCGCTAATAAACCATCTGCATCAAGTGTAAATTCTTTTCCATGACGATCTAACGCTTTTACCGTGACTTTTTCTTTACGAGGCACTAAAGCACGGAATCCAGGAATAGATAAACAACCTTCTTCAATGCCTGTTTCACCTTCAGAAGCCAAAATTTCTGGATTGATCAACACTAATTGATTTTGTTTGTCACCTTCAATATCAATCGTAATAATACGCTGCAAGATATCTACCTGTGGAGCTGCAAGACCAATGCCTTCTTCTTGGTACATCGTATCAAACATATCATCTATAATTTTTCGAATGTCATCATTGACTTCTGCAACTGGCTCACAAACAACCTTAAGGTGATCATCTGGATAAATTAATACATTAAGTGCGGTCATATTTTCTCTTGTTTTATAAAAATTACAGCGATGATTGTATCATAGAATCAACGCTTTGCTAAAATATTGAAAAATCCATAAACAAAAACCCCAAGCCATTCAGCTTGGGGTTCTACATTCAGTA
>CAJLFU010000020.1 GCA_905205995.1 uncultured Haemophilus sp.
ATCTAATTAAGCTTTTGGACCTGCTGCGATAAGTGCTTTACCTTCTGCATTAGTCGCATATTTTTCGAAGTTTTTCACGAAACGACCTGCAAGATCTTCCGCTTTAGCTTGCCATTGTGCTTTGTCTGCATAAGTATCACGTGGGTCTAAGATCGCTGGATCTACACCTGGTAATGCTTTTGGAATCGCTAAGTTAAAGATTGGTAACTCACCCATTTCAGCTTTTTCGATAGAACCATCTAAGATTGCATCGATAATACCACGAGTATCTTTGATTGAAATACGTTTCCCTGTACCATTCCAACCAGTATTAACTAAATACGCTTCTGCACCAGCAGCTTGCATACGTTTAACTAACACTTGAGCATATTGTGTTGGGTGAAGAGTTAAGAACGCTGCACCGAAACATGCTGAGAAGGTTGGAGTTGGTTCAGTAATACCACGCTCTGTACCGGCTAATTTCGCAGTGAAACCAGATAAGAAGTAGTATTTGGTTTGCTCTGGTGTCAATTTAGACACTGGAGGTAACACACCGAATGCATCCGCAGTTAAGAAAATTACTTTTGTTGCGTGACCAGCACGAGATACTGGTTTAACAATATTATCAATGTGATAAATTGGGTAAGACACACGAGTATTTTCAGTTTTAGAACCATCATCGAAATCAACTGAACCATCTGCACGAACCACTACGTTTTCTAATAACGCATCACGACGGATTGCACGATAGATATCTGGTTCATTTTCTTCAGAAAGATGGATAGTTTTCGCGTAGCAACCACCTTCGAAGTTGAAGATACCTACATCATCCCAACCGTGCTCATCGTCACCGATTAATTGACGTTTTGGATCGGTAGAAAGCGTTGTTTTACCTGTACCAGATAAACCGAAGAACACTGCTACGTCACCATCTTTACCAACGTTTGCTGAACAGTGCATTGCACCTACACCTTTAAGTGGTAGGAAGTAGTTCATCATTGAGAACATGCCTTTCTTCATTTCGCCGCCGTACCAAGTACCACCGATTAATTGGATACGCTCAGTTAAGTTGAATGCAACGAAGTTTTCAGAGTTCAAACCTTGTTCTTTCCAGTTCGGGTTAGTGCATTTAGAACCATTCATTACCACGAAATCTGGTTTAAAGGTTTTTAGTTGTTCTTCTGTCGGACGAATGAACATATTTTTCACAAAGTGTGCTTGCCATGCTACTTCAGTCACAATACGTACCGCAATACGGTCTTGTTCACTTGCGCCACAGAAACCATCAACCACGAATAAACGTTTGCCAGAAAGTTGTTTAGTCACAAGACCTTTCAAGCTTGACCAAGTTTCTTGAGTCATTGGCTTGTTATCGTTTTTCGCCACATCAGAAGTCCACCACACAGTATCTTTTGTGGTATCATCTAAAACGATGTATTTATCTTTCGGTGAACGACCGGTAAAGATCCCTGTATCAACAGCCACCGCGCCAGTTGTGGTAAGTGTACCTTTTTCAAAGCCTTCTAAGCCGGGTTTTGTTTCTTCTTCAAAAAGTTGTTCATAACTTGGGTTATAAACCACTTCTTTTACATCATGAATACCAATGGCTTCAAGTTCTTTAATTACATTTTTAATGTCAGTCATAGTTCACCTCTTGATTAAAGTTTAAAAATTTTTCCTGCGGTTATTGTAGGGGAATTGCCAGAAAAAAAATGTTAACTAGATCAAATTTTTGAACATTTATTGGAAATTTATACCTCTTTTTAGGGTGTTTTCGGTGTAAAAATGAAGTGCGGTTGATTTTACCTTTACTTTTTCGATATAGTGATAACCATTCTCAACTTAAAACTTAAATAACAATGCTATTATTCCTGCGTTTACCTTTTTTATTTTTTCTGCTGATGTTTACACAAAGCACACAAGCTGAACCCGATTTTAAAATTCCACCTATTCAAGAAAGCATGAAAAAAATGTATCAAATTCAACAAAAAGATTTTACCTTTGAAGACAAACATTATCGTTTGTTTATTGCTGTTCCACCAAAAACATCGCAAAAACTGACCGCACTTTACACACTAGATGGCAATGCTCAATTTCCAATAGCGGTAAATGCTGTCAATCCTAACAAACCACTCCCTCTTATTGTGGGTATCGGTTATGTATCTGATAAAGCTTACGCTATTGAGGAACGAATGAGAGATTACACTTTTCCTGCAGAAGGCAATGAATTTGCCAAAGGAGGAAAAGCTGCCGATTTTTTACGTTTTATTAAACAAGACGTAAAGCCTTATATTGAACAGAATTTCGATATAAATAAGGAAAAACAATATTTCTTTGGCCATTCTTTTGGTGGGTTGTTTGGATTATACGTGCTCTTCCATCAACCGGATTTATTTCAACATTACACATTGGCAAGCCCGTCTCTCTGGTGGGGGAATGGCTCATTTTTACCTCAAAATGAAGCTTGGATTAGCCAAAAACCATCACATATTTTGATTACATTAGGCTATTACGAAGAACATCCTGAACAGGATCCGAATATCACTGAAGAACAATTACAGCGTATTAATCAACGGAAACAAATGCGAACAATCAATGCGCATCAATTGGCGGAAATATTGGAAAAACAAGGCAATTCTGTGGAGTTTATTTCCATTCCCAATAAAAACCACGGTGGCTCAATTCCTGATGCAATCAAACATAGCTTGGAGCAAGTGCAACAATAAAACGTCCAAAAAATTTGACCGCTTATTTTCTCTTCATTTTCCGTGGTTCGAAACCTTCCCACGGTTAGTCAATATTTGACTAGAAAACAAAACTAAGGATGTTTATGCAACAAAATAAAAAAGCCCTTGTGATTTTTTCAGGCTGCTAAGACTCTACAACTTGCCTATTTCAGGTCATCGCAGAATTCGGCAAAGAAAATGTCGAAGTACTGACCTTTCAATACGGACAACGTCATGCAATTGAGCTAGAAAAAGGGCTTAACGAATACTTAGCAGAAAAAGGACTAGCAAATGTTTAAAATTGCAAAAGAATTCAGTTTTGATATAGCACATATGCTTAATGGGCATGATGGCAAAATGAATTTATTAGAAACTATCACTCAATTAGGTCAATTAAATCTTCGTGCTAATAAACCTAAATGGCAGTTAAGCCTTCAAATTCATAAGATTATTGGTATCGAGTAATATCTTATTAACATCTTTCTGAGAAGAATCAGGCGATTCTTCTCAAATTTGCCTTTCTATTTTCTTCAAAAACTAAAAAATATCGCTATTTATTCAGTATTTTCGTGAATTTTACATTATTTCCACACAATTCTGTGAGGTGATTCACAAATTCGAGAAAAAAGCATTTACTTTTCCCTCTGTTGATTTTATGTTCATTAACAATCTTGTAACAAAGCAACAAGGGGTGATTACTATGTCCTTCCAACTTTCTAAAACCTACCGTCCTGAACGACAACTCATCACCGAAAACTATCGCTTAGATGAGAAAACGGCAGTAGATAACTTGCTTAAAACCTTAGATTTTACCCAAGAACAAGAAAAACGCATTACTGACAATGCGATCAAACTTATTAACAAACTTCGCCATCTTAAACAAAAACAATATGGCGCAGATGCCTTAATGCAAGAATTCTCATTAAGCAGTGAAGAAGGTGTCGCACTAATGTGCTTAGCTGAAGCGCTGTTACGTATTCCTGATGCAGAAACCCGCGATGATTTGATTTATGAAAAATTACGTGATGGTAACTGGAAATCTCACATTGGTAACGCTAACTCATTTTTTATCAACGCAGCTAGTTATGGCTTAGTTTTCGGTAAAAAAATTAGTGAAAATTTAGACGAAAAAAGCCTAGCAAATGCGTTAAGCCGTAGCTTTGCTCGCTTCTCTGCCCCGATTATGCGTACGCTCATTGTAAAATCCATGCAAATCTTAGGGAAACAATTCGTAACTGGCGTTACCATGCAAGAAGCGCTAACGAACATTAAACCTCGTTATGAAAAAGGCTTTACCTTCTCTTTTGATATGCTTGGTGAAGCAGCCATGACCCAAGCGGATGCAGATCGTTATTTTAATGATTATCTCCATGCCATTGAAAGTGTGGGGAAAGATGCTGCAGGTCGCACTATCTATAATGGTAACAGTGTTTCCGTTAAACTTTCTGCTATCCATCCAAAATATTGGCGTGCGAAATATGATCGTGTTATCGACGAGCTTTATCCGCGCGTAAAAGAACTTTTCTTACTCGCCAAAAAATATAACATCAGCGTAAACATTGATGCAGAAGAAGCTAGCCGCTTAGAGCTATCTCTGGATTTAGTAGAAAAATTACTAGATGAGCCAGAACTCAAAGGCTACAAAGGTATTGGCTATGTTGTTCAAGCCTACTCTAAACGTTGCCCATTTGTGTTGGATTACTTAATCAATCTTGCTCGCGAAAAAGACGGTTACTTGATGATTCGCCTTGTAAAAGGAGCTTATTGGGATAGCGAAATAAAATGGGCGCAAGCGGATGGCTTAGATGGCTTCCCACTTTATACTCGCAAAAATCACACCGATATCTCTTATATTGCCTGTGCGAAAAAATTACTTGCTGCTCAAGATGTGATCTATCCACAATTTGCAACTCATAACGTACAAACTATGTGTACGATCCACGAATTAGGTCAAGGCAAACAATTTGAATTCCAATGCTTACATGGCATGGGTGAAAGCTTATACGACAACATTGTTGGCAAAGAGAATTTCAATCGCCAAGTTCGTGTTTACGCCCCCGTAGGTACACACGCGACCTTATTAGCTTACTTAGTTCGCCGTTTATTAGAAAACGGGGCAAACTCATCATTTGTTCATCAATTGGTCGATGAAAATATTCCGGTAGAACAATTAGTGATTCCGCCTTGGAAACTTTATGAGAAATCTAATGGTGAACCGAATAAATTAGTGCGCAATCCACTTGAGCTATTTAGTGATCGTAGAAACTCTGCAGGTTTTGATTTAAGCAACGAATTTGAGTTAGCTAAATTGGAACAAGCATTAAACGAAGCACCTATCGAAAATGCGCAATCACTCACGGTGCTGGCTAATGCAGAAAACTTAGCTGCACATACCGTCGTCAATCCAGCTAATCTGAAAGAGAACTTAGCGGAAATTGCTTTCTTAAACCCAACTGAAGCACAAGCTGTGTTTAACGCGGCAAATAATGAGACATGGGCAGCACAAAGCGCAACTGAACGAGCAAATGTATTACGAAAAGCCGCCGATTTATATGAAGAAAACTTCGGCTTATTGATGAAACTTGCCATTGTTGAAGCTGGTAAAACATTACCAAATGCAATTGCAGAGCTACGAGAGGCGGTCGATTTTCTCAGATATTATGCAAATCAGCTTGAATATCTCGCAAAAGATCAACACTTAGGTGCACCACGCGGAAAAGTTCTCTGTATTTCGCCTTGGAACTTCCCTTTAGCTATCTTTACGGGACAAGTCGCTGCAAGCCTTGCAGCAGGAAATGCGGTAATTGCCAAACCAGCAGAACAAACTTCTCTTATTGCATATGCAGCAGTAAAACTTTTACACCAAGCAGGCGTACCAAAAGAGGCATTACAATTGGTGCTTGGAGCTGGCGATTTAGGAGCGGCATTAGTACAACAAGCTTTTGATGGCGTTGTGTTTACTGGCTCAACTGAAGTTGCAAAATTGATTGAAAAACGAATTGCACAAGCGGATAACGATCCTGTTTTAATCGCTGAAACTGGTGGACAAAACGTATTAGTATCTGACTCCTCTGCATTACCAGAACAAGTTGTTGCAGACGTTTTAAGCTCTGCATTTGACTCTGCTGGTCAACGCTGTTCTGCGCTACGTATCCTGTTATTGCAAGAAGATGTCGCAGATCATTACTATAAAATGATTACAGAAGCGATTAACGAATTTAGCCTTGGTGACCCTCGTTTACTCTCAACAGACATTGGCCCTGTAATAGATCAAGAAGCGAAACAAAATCTAGAAAATCATAAAGCGAATATGCGGAAAGCCGCTCGTGCCTATGTCGAATTAGAGGCACCAACCAATGGTCATTTTGTCGCACCAGCAGTCTATCTTTTAGATAATCTTAACCAATTACAACGTGAAGTGTTTGGCCCTATCTTACACATCGTGCGTTATAAAAAAGAGAACTTAGTTAACGTACTCAATGAAGTTAATGCGAAAGGTTATGCGCTAACTGGTGGTTGCCATAGCCGTATCCGTAAACAGATGGACTTAGTTGAAAAACATCTCAACTGCGGTAACTTCTATATTAACCGTAATATTGTTGGTGCAGTTGTGGGCGTACAACCATTTGGTGGTCATGGTTTATCTGGTACAGGCCCGAAAGCCGGTGGCGAATTCTATTTGCAACGTTTAACAAAAACAGACCGCTACTACAGCCAATTCGGCGACGAAAACAGTCTGGGTAATGCACAACCTGTTTTAGACAGTATCACTGGTGAACGTAACTCATTAGCTTACTTGCCTTCTGAAGTAGCAATTTTAAATGGCGATTTAGCTGCATCAGAAAAAGCTGCCAATAAACTATTGGCAAAAGGCTTTACGATTTTAGTTGAGCCAAGTCATCCATTAGCTAAATCGGGTAAAGCTGGCGTACGAGTTGATACTAAATTAGGTCACTGCCAAAAAGGTATCTATTTAGCAGAATTAAGCAAAGAACGACGCCAATGGTTAGCTGAAAACAACTCAGCTATTTTTAAATGCTATGATTGGCAAACTACCCAAGATATTTTACCGTTATACGATGAGTTCTCTCGCAGTTACAACACCACAGCTGCTGGCGGAAACACCTCGTTAATGTCTTCTGAAGAACATTAAAAAGGAGTGATTTATGCAAATCTACATTACCTTTGGGCTCTATTTGCTCGTTATTTTAGGCATTGGATTATATGCCTACCGTTCCACGCAGAATTTTGACGACTATATTCTAGGTGGTCGCAAAATGGGCAGTTTTGTTACAGCCATGTCTGCTGGTGCATCAGATATGTCCGGCTGGTTATTAATGGGATTACCTGGAGCAATTTTCCTCTCTGGTTTATCCGAAGCTTGGATTGTTGTTGGGTTAACTATTGGGGCTTATTTGAACTATCGTGTTGTTGCTGGCCGCTTGCGTATTTTTACTGAAAAATATAGCAACGCCTTAACGTTACCGGAGTTCTTTGCACAACGTTTTCCACGTCAGAAAAAAGCACTGAAAATCATCTCTTCAGGTATTATCTTGTTCTTCTTTACCATCTATTGTGCCTCTGGAGTAGTGGCTGGTGCGAAATTATTCCAAAGCCTATTAGGCATGGATTACACTACCGCGCTTTGGTTTGGTGCGATTGCGACCATTAGCTACACCTTTATTGGTGGGTACTTAGCAGTTTCTTGGAGTGATACCATTCAGGCTTCATTGATGATTTTTGCTCTAATTCTTGCTCCTGTGATGGTTATTCTCTCGATCAGTTGGGATGATCTCACAATGGCACTTGAAGCAAAATCTGCTGTAACAGGTATTCCTTATAGTAACTGGTTGCACAACGTTTCTGGTATTGGTGTAGTGTCTGCCTTGGCATGGGGTTTAGGCTACTTCGGTCAACCACATATTTTGGCTCGCTTTATGGCTGCAGACTCTGTTGCTTCTTTAAATAAAGCACGCAAAATCGGTATTACTTGGATGATCCTTTGCTTAAGTGGTGCAGTTGCTGTCGGTTATTTTGGACTAGCTTATTTCACTGAAAGAAACATTGACCTTGCGAATGCAGAATCTGTATTCATTGAATTATCCAAAGTCATGTTTAACCCTTGGATTGTCGGCATCATATTATCTGCAATTCTTGCCGCAATTATGAGTACCTTATCTGCGCAATTATTGATGTGTTCTGCGGCTATTACAGAAGATTTCTATAAAGGTTTTTTCCGTAAAAATGCCTCTAGCACAGAATTAGTTTGGGTTGGTCGCTTAATGGTGTTACTCATCTCTGTCATTGCTATCGTTATCGCACATGACCCTAACTCAAAAGTGATGGGATTAGTTTCGTACGCTTGGGCTGGCTTTGGTGCTGCATTTGGACCAGTTGTGATTCTTTCTCTCTTTAACCGTAACATTAGCTCAAAAGCCGCATTATGGGGAATGCTATCTGGCGCTATCACCGTCGTTGCATGGAGCCCACTCATGCGCTATCTAGGCTGGGACGATTTATCCAAACTTTATGAGATTATTCCCGGTTTCTTAGTTTGCTCATTTATTACTTTAACATCATCTGTCTTTGCACCTGTTCATCCGAAAGTGCAACAACAATTTGATGAAGCCCTAGCAGAATTTGAAACAAGATGCTAACTTTATTTAACAAAAAACTAAACAAAATGATCTAACCCCCAAAAGTTAGACTGTTATTTAAAGGACTGCTTTCGATATTGTATCGGACTCAGTCCTTTTAATTTTAATTGGATTCGTTCTTCATTATAGTACCGGACATAATCATTGATAACCTTTTCAAGTTCATCAATGCTAGTAAACGATTTTCAGTGAAAGCAAGATTTTCGTGATGTTCGAAATAGAAATTCACGACTTGTTGTTTGAAAAGTTGATTATATTTAGTCATAAAAAATCTGCACCTTAATCAGTTAGAAGTTTAGTCTAACTTTTGAGGTGCAGATCATGAACGGGGATTTTTCTTATTGCGCTTGTTTGAGTTTATTGATGGCTTCTTTATTGAAGAAGTAATGCGTGCCACAACATTCACACTGCATATCAATGCTACCTTTATGCTCTTCTAAGATTTCATCAATTTCAGCTTCTGGAATCAGTAATAATGCTGCACCAGAACGTTCAGGTGAGCAACCGCAGAAGAAAGAAACAGTTTGCGGTTCAAAAACTTCCACTACTTCTTCATGATATAAACGATAAAGCAATTCTTCTGTGGGTAATCCAAATAACTCCTCATCTTTTACGGTTGCAGCTAAAGTAGTTAAATGCTCAAAATCCTCTGGTGTACCTTGACCATCTGGCATGATTTGCAACAACATCCCTGCAGAAACTGGTTTGCCTTCATATTCACCTGTGCGAATAATAAGCTGAGTTTGTAATTGCTCTGAACGAACAAAATAGTCTTCTAAACATTCCGTAATCGTTGGCTTATCTAAACCGATAACACCTTGATAACGCTCGCCTTCAGTCGGAGCAATCGTAATCACTAACACGCCTTTGCCGATCATATCATGCAAGCTCATGCCATCTTGAATATCACCTTGCACACGAGCTAATGCGCGAATTTGTTGCTGATCATTGCCGTTTACCAAAGCTAATTTTAATGGGCCATCACCTTGAATTTGAACAGTAATATTACCGTTAAATTTTAATGTTGCGGTCAACAAATTAGTCGCCACCATCATCTCACCCAATAAGTTTTGCACTGCTTTTGGATAATGATGGGTGTTCAAGGTATCAGTAAAAGTTTGGTTTAATCGCACCCATTCACCACGTACTGCACGGTTTTTAAAAAGGTAACGGTAAAGTTTGTCATTATCTTGAGTATAATTCATTATTTGTTCCTATTTATTCTTTGAATGAAAAGTGCGGTCAATTTTACGTATAAATTGTGAGTGGTTTATCTGATTTTTCATCTCTAGTGCTGAAATCAATATTCAAAAAACAGCATTTTTGTTACCGCACTTTTAGCCTGTGCAGTATTATGGGGATGAAAATCAAAATTACAAGCAAAAAGAAAAGCGGATAGTTTTCACTATCCGCTCGTTTTATAAGATTAAACTGATAAATTACCAGTATGCACGTAAACCGATAACAGTTTTGAAATCACGGCTACGATCTACAGCACTGTTTTCGTATTTAGTACGAGTTGCTTGCCATTCTAAGAATGGTTTCACTTTTAAAGAACCTTGGTTAAATACATAGTATTCAGTACCAACCATAAATTGACGAGTTCTGTCTGTATTATGGCTATGTTTGTCAGTTTTATATGCATACATTGCATATACGTTCCAATCTTCGTTTAAACCTTGACGAATAACGGCACGCACTTCATTTTTAATGCGTTTGTCACCTTGGTTTTTGGTTACTTGACGCTCTAAATCTACACCATACGTCGTGTGAACGAAGTTATATGCCAAACCTAAGCCATACGCATTACGGAATAATGACGTGTTGTTTGCATTTTCAGAAATTTCACGAGTGAAACCTGCTGCTACGGTTACATTTTGGATGCTATCAATTGCATGATTGAAGATAAGACCTGTACCCCAAGCATTTTTACGTTTGTTCACTAAATCAAGGTTTTTCATGTTACGTTTGCTTGAACCGCCATAGTACGCACCAAATTTTACTTTATTTGAACCGTAATTACCGTTGTACACATATTGTGCTACGCGACGCGCAGAACCATCTAATAAGCCATCAGATAAGCTGTAAGTATTTGCTAAGTCGGTTTGTTTCACTTCATCCGTGATGGTTGGCATGTTACCGTAAGTTAACTCACCAAACTTTTTGTGGCCAAAACCTGCGTAGAGGAAGTGAGTATAAACATGGTCAAAATCATGTTGTGAAGGTGCTTCACCACGCATACGCCACTCAGCACGGCCTAATGTATAAAAATCACCACCTAAACTTTGTTTTAATTTAATACCAAAACGTGAACCATTGTTGTCTACTGCGTGGTTGATGTGCTCTTTGCTTTCACCGCCCGCTACATAGTTAGTTTTGTTAGAGGTACTTTCCCATTTAACACGTAAAGAACCATAGAAATCAACATCCGTACCAGTTTGGTCAACATGGAAGTTATAAGCTTGTGCAGAACCTGCCGCTAATGCAGCTACAGATAAAGCAAGAAGTGTTTTTTTCATAACGCTTTCCTTATGATTTAATGAAGTTAATAAAAAATTGAACTTTTTTAGTCTATACACCAGAACCAGAATGTGTCAATCTTAAATTTTCCCAACTATCAGAAAATAGGAAATTTTTTGACTAAAATCAATTCAGATAAATATATTTTTGATTATTTTATCGCCTATTTAATTAATAAATTTAGCATTGAAAACACTTGATCTGACTTAATATTTTCCATTGAACTAGCCGTTAAATAATGTTGATTTTTACCATAACTGCCAATTAAGGTCGGATCAGTTGCGCCATATAGCGTAATATTCGGTTTATCCAATGCTGCCGTTAAATGTGCAAGCCCTGTATCCACCGATACCACCGCTTTTGCATTGGCAATTTGACGGGCTAATTCATTTAATGAAAGCTTAGGCAAAACGACTACATGAGATAAACCTACTGCTAATCGCTCTGCTCTCGCCTTTTCTTTTTCGTTTCCCCAAGGTAAACGAACTTGAACAGAAAGTGCGGTCAATTTTTCAATTAAATTTTGCCATTCATGTTCAGGCCAATGCTTTTCATCTCTTGTCGTAGAATGAAAAAAGATCACGTAAGGTTCGATAGAATCTGCGGAAATAAAATGACGCGCAATGTCATAATCCCCTTTCTCTTTCGGTAATGGATAAGATAAGGCTTGTGCAAAAAGTTGACGAATACGTTCTACCGCATGTTGTTGATAAGAAACCGCGTATTTTTTATCGTAGAACAAGGAAGCTATCGGCTCACGGATACTCTTGCGATCATAGCCATGTTTGACGCCATTGGCTAAGCGTGTCGCAAAAAAAGCGCTCTTAAAAAGCCCTTGTGCATCAATCACGGCATCATATTGATTTGTTTGTAATAAAGTGCGGTAAGATTTCCATTCGGTCTTTGTTTGAGCTGAAAAAGGTGATTTTCGCCAACGTCTTAAGGCAAGTGGAATAATTTGATTCACTGCAGAATGCCAACGTGGAATTTCGGCAAAATTCTCTTCCACCACCCAATCAATAGAGAGATTAGGAATAGCGCGCTGTGCATCAGTCAATGCCGGCAAAGTATGAATCACATCGCCCATAGAGGAAGTCTTAATCACACATACTTTCATTTAATTAACCTTCTTCCCCAGTGCATAATCCCAAGCCCAGATACGGCTAAAATGCCCCCAATAATTAAGGAGGAATCCACTTGTTCATTCAACCAAACGGCTGAAAATAAAATGCCTAAAATCGGCACAAGAATAATGTAAGCCGAGGCATTGCCTGCCCCTAAGTGTTTCACACCATCAAAATACCATGCGTAGGCTAATACCGTTGCACCAAATGCAAGACCGAGTAAACTTATCCACTCACCTTGCGATAAATTCAGTACTGTCAGCCAATCATCCGAGCTTTCCACGCATAGAGCACTAATAAACAACAATAAAAAACCAAAAATGGAAGATAATGTGGTTGCAGTAAGAGAATCAATGCCCGCAAGTACTTTTCTCGCCAATAAGGTGTAAACGACCCAACAAATTAGCGCACCAATTAATAATATTTGCCCCAAACCAAAGGAATCCATCATTTGTAAAAAATTCCCTTTTGTGAGAGCCAATAATGTTCCGCTCATGGCAATAACCATTCCAAGTATTACCCAGCGATTCCATTTTTCTTTAAATAAAAAAATCGCCAAAAGCGTGGTAAATACAGGGTTTGTCGCCACAATAACAGCCGCTTGTCCCGCGGGAAGATATTTCAACCCCCAGATAAAAAATGTGGAATAGGCGAAAACACCGAAAAAGGCAGTTATAAACAAACCCATCCACTGATTAGCGTTTAGTTGTTTAGCATATTTGAAGCGATTTGCCGCATATAGCCAAATAATGAGTGGAATAATGGCGAAAAAAAAGCGCACGCTTGAAGCAACAAATGTCGGCATAGCTTGGGCAACCACTCGTCCCCAAGGCCAAGAGGCGCCCCATAAAATCACCATTCCAATTAATTGTAAATGTATGCGGAGAGGGTTCATATCATTAACATATCCTGTTAGACCTTTTCTATTTACTTAAAGGCTCTGCTTGGTAAGCTTTTATTTTTTCTCGTAAAGCGGCTTCAAATGCTTCTCGATGAGCATCATCTTGAAAGGCTGAATGAGGAATATCTAAAAACAATCCAGAACCAACTCGAATTACTAAATAGCCATATATATTTTCAATATGATGAATATAATGATAACTATATAATGTTTGGCAGAGATCTATTTTAATATATAAGCCATCTTCTTGAATTCGTATGGTTTGACTTCCTTTTTCCATTTTGTCGCCTATTTGGTTTTTAATCATACACATATTCAAATAAGGTCGTATTATAAGAGCATAGAAAAAAGAAAATATTGAAATAGCAGACAATATATATCCCGCATAATAGGCCAAAATATTCTCATAATAATCATAAAGAACTTCAGCCCAATTTCTCATAAAAAATGCAATAAAAAGACTTGGTATCAAGCAAAATAAATATAATAAAAAATCGCCAAGCCTCATCATCTTACGAAATTTATTATGCTTATAAATTTCACGACTGATTTTACGAGCTGCTTTGGCATTATTTTTATCTAATACGGGTTGATAGGTTATTTCCATTTTATATTCTCTCTTTCTCAAACCTCTAAAAGTGCGGTCAGTTTTTCTGCTACTTTTTCTGGTGTAATATCAATCAAACTTTGATGATACCCTTCCGAGCTATCTGTACTTTTACGCACCTTAATTAAATCGCCTTCAATTAAACGAATAATCACGGCTTTATCTGATAATGGTGGCGTATAAATTGGGCTCGTTGGACCATAAAGTGCAACCAATGGGCGATCTGTCGCGGCCGCAATATGCATTAAACCGCTGTCATTGCTCACCACTGCCGTACAGTTAGCGATTAAATCCACAGCTTGATTCAGGTTAGTTTGCCCCGCTAAATTTAAACAAAATGATTGTAGCTCAGCTGGTAATGCATTGCGAATTTGCTCACCTGCTTCCACATCTTTTGGTGAACCAAATAATTCTACCGCATAGCCTTTTTCAATCAGCATTTCGGCCAATTTAGCATAATGGTAGTGAGGCCAACGTTTAGCTGGACCAAATTCTGCGCCTGGACAGAACCCGATAATCGGACGTTCGCCTAAAAGTGCGGTCTGTTTTTCAAAGTTTTTTAAGGTTTCCGCTTGCTGAGTTGAATCAACCGTTAAATAAGGTTTTAGAACAGGAATATCTGCCGCTTTCGGTACCGCATTTTGCTCAAAAGCTAACGCGACATAACGTTGCACCATCATGGGGTAATCACGTTTGTTATTGCGTAAATCGTTAAGCAAGAAATAACGGCTTTCTCCTTTCCAGCCACGACGCACCGCTATTTTTGCAAAGGCGGGAATAAAAGCTGACTTCAAGGAGTTGGGTAACACAATCGCCATATCATATTGATTGCGCAATGCCTTACCTAGACGATAACGTTCACACAAGGCAAACTTGCCGTGTCCGAGTGGCATTTCAATGGCATGACGCACTTCTGGCATACGGGCTAAAAGCGGTTTACACCAATTGGGCGCCATCACATCAATTTGGCAATTTGGATATTGCAGTTTGAGTTGTTGATACAAACTGTGCGACATCATCATATCGCCGACCCAAGACGGGCCGATAATTAAAATATTCATGTTTGACCTTATAACAAAAGTGCGGCTAAAAATAAGACCAATTTTAACCGCACTTTATTCATTTTCTAGTATTGAACGACATTATTTGTTCAATATTTCTATTTATTTAACCACGCCATGTACTCAGCCACACCTTCCGCGACAGTTTTAAATGGTTTGTCGTAGCCAGTTGCGCGGAGTTTCGTTAAATCTGCTTGCGTATATTCTTGATAGCGAGATTTTAAATGCTCTGGGAATGGAATCGTTTCCACTGCACCTTTGCCATGGAACTTAATCACCGCTTTCGCCACTTCTGAGAAAGATTCTGCATTGCCGGTACCACAGTTGAAGATACCCGAAATGCCATTTTGCCAGCACCAAATGTTGACTTGTGCCACATCGCCTACATAAACAAAATCACGGCGGAAGTGTTCACTGCCAGCAAATAATTTTGGATTTTCGCCTTTCAGGATTTGGTTATTTAAGTGGAATGCCACGCTTGCCATTGAACCTTTGTGATCTTCACGCGGACCATACACGTTGAAATAACGGAAACCACATACTGGCGATTGCGCTTCAGGTAAAATCGCACGTACATATTGGTCGAATAAGAATTTAGAATAACCGTACACATTCAATGGGCCTTCAAATTCACGCTCTTCACGGAATTCAGTTTTATCGCCATAAGTTGCCGCACTTGATGCATATAAGAACGGAATTTGACGATCTAAGCAGTAATGCAATAACTCTTTTGAATATTCGTAGTTATTATGCATGATGTATTTGCCGTCCCATTCAGTGGTCGCAGAGCAAGCTCCTTCATGGAATACTGCATCGATATCACCTAAATCATCACCTGCAATAATTGACGCAATGAAGTCTTCTTTATCACAGTAATCTGCGATATCAAGATCCACTAAGTTAATGAATTTAGTCCCGTCTTTTAAGTTATCCACCACTAAAATATCTTTACGTCCCATATCGTTTAATGCTTTAACGATATTACTGCCGATAAAACCGGCGCCACCTGTTACGATAATCATAATTCTGTCCTCTTTAAAATAAGTCTGTGTATTGTAATAGATTTTGTACTGCTTAGCCAAAAAACTCTGTGAAAAACAACCGCACTTTTAAGCCCCAGTAACTTGTCCAGCCCGTTGTGGCCAAATCCATTTTTCCTTTATTTAAAATAATAATTGTTGGTGTCACATTCACCTGCCATTGATCCGCAATCTTGCCTTGAGGATCATTCACCGTTGTAAACTGATAGTGATGCGTTTGTAAATAATCCTCCACGTCCTTATTTGTCCCCGAACGTAGTGCGACAGAGACTACCGGATAGCCTTCTTCTGAAAGTGAATTAATTGCAGGAGAAGTATAACGACAATAACCACACCAACTTCCCCAGAAATAAATGATCGTCGGCTTAGCTTGATCTAATTGGGGTAAAAAGAAGGCATTCCCCTGTAAATCATAAAGTGCCGTCGCATTGATTTCAGGCGGAATATTAGGTTTACGAATAAAATCGAGAATACTGCTTACGATAATCAATGTCAGCAGGAGCGAAATCGCATTTTTTAATAAGGTTTTAAGTTTCACAATAAAATTTCATGATCTAGGATAAATGGATTGTAATCGATCAGAAAAGTGCGGTCAAAATTGCAGATATTTTGCTATGATAACCACATCATTTAATAAGGAGAAAAATATGGATAGTAAACAATTAGCACAATATATTGATCACACTGCCCTTACTGCTGAAAAAACAGAACAGGATATTCTTAAGCTCTGCGATGAAGCCATTCAATACGGGTTTTATTCAGTCTGCATTAATTCAGGTTATATTCCTTTAGCCAAAGAAAAACTCGCTGGCTCAAACGTCAAAATTTGTACGGTAGTCGGTTTCCCACTTGGCGCCAACTTATCCTCTGTCAAAGCTTTTGAAACCCAAGAAGCGATCAAAGCTGGTGCGGGTGAAATCGATATGGTGATTAATGTCGGCTTGATTAAATCAAATAAATGGGATGCCGTAAAAGACGATATTCAAGCGGTACTCACCACCTGTAATGGTGTGCCGCTTAAAGTGATTTTGGAAACGTGCTTACTCACCAAAGAAGAAATCGTAAAAGCCTGTGAAATCTGTAAAGCGTTGGGTGTGGCATTCGTTAAAACCTCAACGGGTTTCAATAAAGGCGGAGCAACCGTAGAAGATGTGGCATTAATGAAGAAAACGGTAGGCAACATTGGCGTGAAAGCCTCTGGTGGTATTCGTGATACTCAAACTGCACTAGCAATGATTGAAGCAGGTGCTACGCGAATTGGTGCAAGCGCAGGGATTGCCATTGTAACGGGTGTTTCTGGTAATACCTCAAGTAATTACTAATCGATAATAAAAAAGGAGATTGAAGTGTATGTTTCAATCTCCTTTTTAATCATCAAAGACTCAATTAAGCTTTAATTTGTCCTTTCAAGAAATTTAATAACTGATCTTTTGCAATCATTTGTTTTTCACCAGTACGGCGATTTTTGTATTCGATTTCGCCGTTTGCGAGATTTTTCTCACCAATCACCACCATATGTGGCACGCCGATAAGTTCCATATCTGCAAACATTACACCTGGACGTTCTTTACGATCATCAAAGATCACTTCTACTCCTTGTGCTTGTAAAGTGCGGTACAATTCTTCGGCATATTCTTGAACGCTTTCAGATTTGTGCATATTCATTGGCACGACAGCAACTGTAAATGGCGCAATCTCATCTGTTGGCCACACAATACCACGATCATCAAAATGTTGTTCAATCGCCGCAGCGACTACACGCGTTACACCAATACCGTAACATCCCATGGTTACGACCATTGGACGACCATCTTCACCTTGAACAGTTGCGTTCATGGCTTCTGAGTATTTTTTACCTAATTGGAAGATGTGGCCTACTTCGATACCACGTTTAATCAATAAGGTACCTTTACCATCTGGGCTTGGGTCACCTTCAACGACGTTACGAATATCCGCCACTTTTGGTAAAGCTACATCACGTTCCCAGTTAATATTGAAGTAATGTTTACCATCAATGTTTGCACCGGCACTGAAATCAGATACTAATGCCACTGAACGATCAATAATCACGGGAATATTGAGGTTAACAGGGCCTAATGAACCCACACCTGCACCGATTTTGGCTTTGATAACAGCTTCGTCTGCAAACTCAAATGGTGAAGCTACTTCTGGTAATTTTTCCGCTTTGATTTCATTTAATTCATGGTCACCACGAATTACTAATGCCACCAACGGTTGCTCTTCGCTTGCCCCTTTTACGATTAAGGTTTTGACCGTTTTCTCAATTGGCAAATTGAATTGTTCCACTAACTCAGCAATTGTTTTGGCATTTGGAGTATCAACTAATTCCATCGCTTTCGTTGGCTCGGCACGTTCACCAATTGCCACCGCCTCCGCTAATTCGATGTTTGCAGCGTAATCAGATTCAGTAGAAAAAATCACATCATCTTCACCGCTGTTTGCTAACACTTGGAATTCATGTGATGCACTACCACCGATAGAACCGGTATCCGCTTGTACTGCACGGAAATCTAAACCTAAGCGATTGAAAATATTGCTATAAGTTTGGTACATCACATCATAAGTTTGTTGCAAGCTCGCATGATCCGCATGGAAAGAATACGCATCTTTCATGATAAATTCACGCGAACGCATGACACCGAAACGAGGGCGCACTTCATCACGGAATTTAGTTTGAATTTGGTATAAGTTAATCGGAAGTTGCTTGTATGATGACACTTCACGACGAACTAAATCCGTAATCACTTCTTCGTGTGTTGGACCTAATACAAAGTTACGATTTCCGCGATCCTCAAAACGAAGTAATTCTGGGCCATATTGTTCCCAACGACCTGACTCTTCCCATAATTCTGCTGGTTGCACGACTGGCATTTTGATTTC
This sequence comes from uncultured Haemophilus sp., assembly GCA_905205995.1. Lineage (GTDB taxonomy): Bacteria > Pseudomonadota > Gammaproteobacteria > Enterobacterales > Pasteurellaceae > Haemophilus_D. Next base: position 18,517 of record CAJLFU010000020.1, read on the forward strand.
AAGTGCACCACTTTTATCCATTTCTTCACGGATGATTTTTTCTACTTTACGAAGCACACGCCAGCCTGTTGGCATCCAGTTATAAAGACCTGAAGCAAGAGGGCGAATCATCCCCGCACGAAGCATTAATTGATGGCTCACAATAGCCGCTTCAGCTGGGGTTTCTTTTAATGTTGAGAATAAATATTGACTTGTACGCATTGAATTAACCTTAGATTCTAAGCATTGAGAAAAAATTGGTGAGAGTATAACAAAAAGTGCGGTCATTTTTAACCGCACTTTTTTCTGTGAAAAGATTATCTTCTCGGTAAGTATCTAACTGGATCCACAGATTTACCTTTATAACGGATCTCGAAGTGAAGTTTCACAGCATTTGTTCCTGTGCTACCCATTTTCGCAATCTCTTGACCCGCTTTCACTTCTTGTTGATCGCTAACTAAGATCTTGTCGTTGTGTGCATAAGCACTTAAGAAATCATCATTATGTTTGATGATGATTAAGTTACCATAGCCACGTAACGCGTTACCCGCATACACAACGCGACCGTTCGCTGCGGCTTTAACTGCTTGACCGCGAGAACCACTGATATCAACCCCTTTATTACCACCATCGGTATTAGAGAAACCTTGGATCACGTTACCTTGGGTTGGCCATTGCCATGCAATATTCGACGCAACTGGTGCCACAACATTCGCATTAACTGGTGTATTGTTTGTGGTTTCCACCTGTGTTGTGGTTGTTGCTGGTGTGCTAGGTGTATTGTTTGTGAAAACAGGTTTTGAAGGTTCACCATTACCCACGCCTGATTTAATAGGACCAATTACCGTACCATCAGAACCAATTTGTGTACCATTTGCACCAGGTGTATAAGTCACTTCTGGCTCAGCAGGTGCCGCTGGTGCGGTAGTTTTCACTGGAACCGTTGTGGTAATTGTTTTAGTTGAACAATTTGAAATTTTTAATGTCTGACCCACGCTTAAGCTGTAAGGCTCTTTCATATTGTTCATGCTCGCCAAATCTTTTACGTCCATACCCGTCAAGTAAGCGATTAAGAACATGGTGTCGCCTTTGTTGACTTTATAGGTATTTCCTTTGTATGAACCTTTTTGAATTTGGCTGTAATCTGGTGCATTGGTATTTGGATTACGCGGCACGTTGATTGCACCTGAGCTAGTACAATCAGAAACTGTTTTAGTTACCGTCTTAGTTTGCGGTTGAACCGGTGCTGGAGCAGGCTGTGGTTGAGTTGCTGCTGGCTGTTGTACTGGTTGGTAAGTTGGTTGGAAACTTGGTTGTGGAGTTTGAGTTCCCGTTGGTACGCTGCTGCCCATTGTACTTGGCATGGTATTTTGTTGGATTTCTGGCTGCCATGTACCGCTAGAGTTATTATCAACAGGCTGCATTACACCTGGAGAAAGTGTGCCATCCACATTTTCAATTGGTGCAGGGCTATTTGAACTACAAGCCGTTAAAATAGCAATACTCACAGGGAGCAATAAAAACGATTTTTTCATTTATTCTTCCTTTAAAATTAAATTTATTTCATTTGATTTGGCATTGAATTCTTTTCAATTTCCGGCATAAAGCTACCACCGGCAACGGCTCCCGTTCCTTCTACGGGTTGCATAATACCATCTGGCAATGCGTCGGGATCTTGTTTTTTTGGTTCTCCCGTACAAGCTGAAATCAGCAATGCACTAGAGATAATAAAGAGTAGTTTATTCATAAAAAAGGTCATCCTGTTATTTTAAAATAATATAAATAATCACGGCTAAAGCAACGACACTCCAACCAATGACTTCAATGGATTTACGTAATTTCGCGGCGAATTTCTCTCCACCCCATGCGGCGAGTTTTGCCACTAAAATAAAACGAGCAAAACGCGACACAAACGCAGTAATCACAAACGGGATAAACGCCATTTGCATCACGCCCGCGCAAATGGTGAAAACTTTATAAGGAATTGGACTAAAACCAGCGACAAAGACCACTAACACGCCCCATTCTTTAAACCACGCCATAGCTTGTTCCCAAGCGGCTTGGTAACCCCATTGTTGAATATAACCTTGAACGCAATCAAAGGCATAATAGCCGATAGCATAACCAATCATTCCCCCCACAACAGAAGCGACCGCTGTATAAAGCGCAAAACGAAACGCACTTTTCGGCTTTGACATTGACATTGGAATCAACATCACATCGGGTGGAATTGGAAAGAAAATGGCCTCAATAAAACTCACAAAGGATAACCAAAACACGGCAAAGCGATGTTTTGACCATTGCATCGTTTTATCGTACATCGCACCAAAAATATTCATTCACTTATCCTTCATGGGTTCAATGGGGAAAAATTTGTTTCAAAATGGCACATTATTCACTTTCCAGCCAATCTTGTAAAGCAGCAATTGACTGATGAGCCGTAAGATCGGCTTGAATTGGCGTAATGGAAACATAACCATTTTTTACTGCATGGAAATCGGTGCCTTCACCATCATATTCAGGCAAGCCTGACGGGCCAATCCAATAGATATTTTCGCCGCGAGGATCTTCTTGTTTAATCACTTCAGCTGCAGATGTACGATAGCCTAAATGACAGACTTTAATGCCTTTAAGTTCTTCGTAGGGCAAGTCTGGCACATTAATATTGATCACTTCACGTTTGTTCAATAATTGAGGATGTAATTTCGGAATTAAATCACACACCACGCGAGCAGCTGTTTCATAATGCTGACGACCATCTAAAGAGACCGCAATGGCTGGCAATCCTAAATGACGCCCTTCCAATGCAGCGGCCAAAGTACCGGAATAAATCGTATCATCCCCCATATTACAACCCGCATTAATGCCTGATACCACAAGATCCACTTGGCCAGATAAAAAACCATTTAAAGCCAAATGCACACAATCTGCGGGGGTACCATTCACACAATAATCACCGCAATCTAAATGACGAGGGCGAAGCGGCTCAACAAGCGTTAATGAGCTTGATGCTGCGCTACGATTCCGATCAGGCGCGACGATCACCACATCGGCAATTTTTCGTAATTCTTTTGCTAAAACTTGAATCCCTTCGGCGTGAAAACCGTCATCATTGCTGACTAAAATTCGCATTATTCTTCTTCCTTAATATTCACTAACTCTCGCACCAATGCCGTGGCATAACTCCCTGCCGGCAAATAAAATGAGAGCTTTAATCCTTCTTCAACATACGACCAATGGAAATCTTTTGCCTGCATTAATAAAGGGCGGCGAGCGGCTTTCATTCTTTCTTGTTTCATTAATTCTTGGAAAACCTGATGTTCCAAAACCACTTGATTTTCGACCGCACTTGCGGATAAATTTTCTTCGCCAATTAAAGGCGCGGTGAGCAAAATATCTTGCTCGTTCAAACGTTGCTGTAAAACCGCTAAATCTTCATTTTCATCGGCCTTAAACCAACTGTGCGATCCGTTTAATTGCACAATATCATCTCTTAGAACCTGATCTGCCACATTTTGTTCAATTCGTTCTGCCACAACTAAATTAAAAATTTCGCTGCGAGCCGCTGAAAGGTAAAAACTACGTTTTTTACGATCTTTGACCTTAATCTCCCCTTTCGCCCAACGAATCGCTTGAGTCAGATTATGGCCATCTCGACCAAAACGTTGTTCGGTGAAATAGTTAGGGAAACCATATTTTGCCACAAAATTTAAGCGTTCATTTAACTCGTCACTTTCTTTTGCTCTACGCAATAAAATCTCAAAAGCATTCCCTTGAAGACTACCTGTGCGAATTTTACGATTATGGCGAGTGACGTCTAAAATCTCGACGCCTTCCAATTGAAATTGGCTAAAATCAGGCGTTTCTTTACCTGGCATTTGTAAACAAAACCATTGTTCTGTAATACCATGACGATCTTTCAAACCGGCATACCCCATATTTCGCTCAGAAATACCTGCAAACTTGGCAAGTTTTTCGCCCACAAACAACGTATTACAATCCGTTTTACGGATTTTTACCGCCACAAATTCGCCTTCGCCTGACATTTCATAGCCAAGATCTTCTTTCACAATAAAATCAGCAAATTCTTGCTTTAAAAGTGCGGTTGTTTTTGGCGGTGTTTTTAAGGTGAAATAAGGGAGATGTTTGACCATTTTTTTTCGTTCTAAAATAAGAAAGCCCAACTTTTTCGCTGCAATAAATAGCGTGATCAGCTGGGCAAATTAAGCACAATTTATTTGCGTAGAATTTTAACCTTTCCGCCTCTTCAAGGCAAACTGAAATGAGAATAAATTTTTAGCGACATTTTCATTTTTATCCCCTACAATGACCGCACTTTTTCTGACAAAAGGAATGCCTTATGACGAACTTTAACGAACTTCAAGAAGAAACCCGTGAAATCATTACGGATTTATTAAATGACGGCAGCGATCCGAATGCGCTTTATATTATCGAACATCACATCGCTCATTATGATTTTGATACCTTAGAAAAAATTGCCGTAGATGCTTTCAAAGCGGGCTATGAAGTGTCAGAAGCAGAAGAATTTGAAGATGAAAATGGCAAGGTCATTTTCTGTTTTGACATCATCAGTGAAGTGGAATTAAAGCCTGAAATTATCGATGCACAACAAAAAGAAATTTTACCATTAGTGGAAAAATACAAAGGCATTTATGATGGCTGGGGCACGTATTTTGAAGATCCGAATGCAGAGGACGATGAATACGGCGATGACGGCGAATTTTTTGACGATAAAGATGTCGAAGACGACAACGAATGTTTACATTAATAATGTGGGGGGAGTTAATCGCCCTTAATTTTTATCTTACCCAAATAGGAATGGAAAAAATGAAACTTAAAGCACTTTCTCTTGCATTACTTGCCTTACCTATCGCTTCTTTTGCTGCAGAACCCGTACCGAATTATCCAGCTGATGTAACCTTTACTGTTGAAGCAGAAAAAGATGTGGAACTCGATTTATTGCAAGTCTCCCTTTTTTACCAAGCAGAAGGGAATAATTTATCGGCTCTTAATAAGACCATGGCTGAAAAAATGAATAAAGCTATTGAATTAGCGAAAGCACAAAGCTCGGTCGAAATTACTGATAATTCTCGTAATACCATGGTTCGTTACGATAATAAAGGCAAACAGCAAGGTTGGATTGCGCATGCAGGATTAACCTTAGAAAGTAAAGACTCTCAAGCCTTATCAACATTAGTAAATGAACTAGATGGCGTATTGGCTATTGCTCAGGTCAATGCCTCTGTTTCTCGTGAAAAATTAAGTAGTTTAGAAAATGAATTAACCAAAGAAGCTTTAGCAAAACTTAAAGATAAAGCAGTCTTAATTCAAGAATCCTTGCAGATGAAAGGTTATCGCATACAGAACCTTGAAATTTCCTCAGCTAATGATTCAGTCGCTGATTTCCGCCCTTATGCCGCAGCCGAACTAAGCTCTAAAAGTTTATACTCGAGTGGGAAAGATGAAACTTATACTCAAAGTGGCAAAGAGAAAATTAAAGTCAGTGTGAATGCGCGAATTGCATTGCTTAAAGAATAATTTTCTATACAATGAACGACGATTTTTTTAATAAGGAAAACAATATGAAAGTAGCAAAAAATACGGTTGTGAGTATCGCTTACCAAGTACGTACTCAAGACGGTGTATTAGTTGATGAAGCACCAGCAAATCAACCATTAGAATATTTACAAGGCCACAATAACTTAATCATTGGTCTTGAAAATGCCTTAGAAGGTAAAGAAGTTGGCGACAAATTTGAAGTACGTGTTCAACCAGAAGAAGGCTACGGCGAATACAATGAAAACATGGTTCAACGTGTACCAAAAGATGTATTCCAAGGTGTTGATGAAGTGGTGGTTGGTATGCGTTTCTTAGCAGATACAGATATTGGCCCAGTTCCTGTTGTGATCACGGAAGTGGATGGCGATGAAGTGGTGGTTGATGGTAACCACATGTTAGCGGGTCAAGAATTACACTTCACTGTTGAAGTTGTTGGTACTCGTGAAGCAACATTAGAAGAAATTGCTCACGGTCACGTGCATGGCGAACACGATCATCACCATCATCACGATGATGAAGGTGGTCACGGCTGCGGTTGTGGTGGTCACGGTCATCATCACCATGATCACGATCATGGACACGGTGGTTGCTGTGGCGGTGGTCATAAACACGATCATGATCACGGACACGGTCATGGCGGCTGTGGTTGCGGCGGTCACTAATCTTAATCTAGAGATAAAACTAGAGACAAAAAAAGTGCGGTTAAAAATAACCGCACTTTTTCTTTATCTAAAATTCAATTACAGAATGAATCGACTTAAATCTTCATTTTCAATCACTTCGCCTAATGCATCTGTGACATAAGCGGCATCAATATTCACGGTTTGACCGTCCATTTCGCTCGCATCAAATGAGATTTTATCCATTAAACGTTCCATAACGGTATGTAAACGTCTTGCACCGATATTCTCCGTTTTCTCATTCACACGGAAAGCGGCTTCGGCAATTTTTTTGATCGCATCTTGTGTAAACTCAATGCTTACGCCTTCTGTTGCCATGAGCGCTTTATATTGCTCTGTTAAAGACGCATTTGGCTCAGTTAAAATACGCTCAAAGTCTTCTGCCGTTAATGCTGATAACTCAACACGAATCGGCAAACGACCTTGCAACTCAGGGATTAAATCCGATGGACGCGCCACTTGGAATGCACCTGATGCAATAAAGAGAATATGATCGGTTTTCACCATCCCGTGTTTGGTATTAACCGTTGAACCTTCCACTAATGGCAATAAGTCACGTTGCACACCTTCACGTGAAACATCCGCACCACTGTATTCGCCTTTTTTACAGATCTTGTCGATCTCATCAATAAACACGATACCGTTTTGCTCAACGGCATCAATGGCTTTTTGTTTCAATTCTTCTGGGTTAATCAATTTTGCCGCTTCATCGTCAATTAAGGTTTTTAATGCATCCTTAATTTTCATTTTGCGTTTTTTGGTTTTATCCGAACCCAGGCTTTGGAACATTGATTGCAACTGATTAGTCATTTCTTCCATACCTGGAGGTGCCATAATTTCCACGCCCATTGACACGCCAGCCGACACATCAATCTCGATTTCTTTATCGTCTAACTGCCCTTCACGTAATTTTTTACGGAACGCTTGGCGAGTGCTGCTGTTGGTATCGTGGTTTTCCACTTCACCCCATTGATTTTTCGGTGGTGGTAGTAATGCATCTAAAATACGATCTTCAGCCGCATCTTCTGCTTTCGCACGATTTTTCGCAATTTCTTGTTGGCGAACCAATTTCATCGCACTGTCCGTTAAATCACGGATAATCGAATCGACTTCTTTCCCCACATAGCCCACTTCGGTGAACTTGGTCGCTTCCACTTTAATGAACGGTGCATTGGCTAATTTTGCAAGACGACGCGCAATCTCGGTTTTACCCACACCCGTTGGCCCAATCATTAAAATATTTTTAGGGGTTACTTCATGGCGAAGTGGCTCTTGCAACTGCATTCTTCTCCAACGGTTACGTAATGCGATCGCGACCGCTCTTTTCGCCTCTTTTTGGCCGATAATATGTTGATCTAATTCGGAAACAATTTCACGAGGGGTCATTTCAGACATAATTTTTCCTTATTTATTCGGTAATTCTTCGATAGTGAAATTCGTATTGGTAAACACGCAAATATCACCGGCAATTTTTAAAGATTTTTCCACAATTTCACGAGCTGATAAATCGGTATTCTCCACCAACGCACGGGCTGCGGATAATGCATAATTACCGCCAGAACCAATGGCTAAAATCTGATCGGCTTCCGGTTGCACCACATCACCAATACCGGTAATGATTAAACTTTCTTTTTCATCCGCCACAATCAGCATTGCTTCTAACTTGCGTAACGCACGATCGGTTCGCCAATCTTTGGCTAATTCCACCGCGGCTTTTAACAAATGCCCTTGATGCATTTCTAATTTACGCTCAAATAATTCAAATAAAGTGAACGCATCAGCAGTGCCGCCTGCAAAACCGGCTAGAACTTTGCCATTATATAAACGGCGTACTTTACGAGCATTCCCTTTCATCACGGTGTTGCCTAATGAAACCTGTCCATCGCCCCCAACAACCACTTGGCCATTACGACGTACGCTTACAATTGTTGTCATTCTTTTTATCCTTCTTTTAAGAAAAGTTACTCGTTATATGGCGATCTATTCCGCCAAATTCAAGGGGAAATTTTTCTTTGATGCTTTATTAAACAACCATCTCAAAAAAATGTGACAAAGATCACTTTTTTAAATAGCAAACGATTGCTATTATTTCACATCCATATTTTAAAGGAATATGATTTGTTACAAGTAAAACAAACTACTTAATGAGGAAAACATGAAAAATTTACTTAAACTTTCTGCCATTGCAATTTTAGCGGCAAGCGCAGTCTCTACTTTTGCATCAAACAAAGAACCTTACACTGAACAAGGTACGAATGCTCGTGAAATGACAGAGCAAAAACCGATTCACTGGATCTCTGTTGAGCAATTGAAAAAAGAATTGGAAGGCAAAGCACCAATTAATGTAAGCTTCGACATTGACGATACTGTACTTTTCAGTAGCCCTTGTTTCTATCACGGTCAAGAAAAATACTCACCAGGAAAAAATGATTACTTAAAAAATCAAGATTTCTGGAATGAAGTGAATGCAGGTTGTGACCAATATTCCATTCCAAAACAAATTGCGGTGGATTTAATTAATATGCACCAAGCACGTGGCGACCAAATTTATTTCATTACCGGTCGTACAGCGGGCGATAAAGATGGTGTGACACCAGTGCTACAAAAAGCCTTTAATATTAAAGACATGCACCCTGTAGAATTCATGGGTGGTCGCAAACTTCCAACTAAATATAACAAAACACCAGGTATTATTGAGCACAAAGTGAGTATTCACTATGGTGACAGCGATGACGATATCCTAGCTGCAAAAGAAGCGGGTATTCGTGGTATTCGTTTAATGCGTGCTGCTAACTCCACTTATCAACCAATGCCAACCCTTGGTGGCTACGGTGAAGAAGTATTGATTAACTCAAACTACTAATCTTTATAAAAAAAGTGCGGTTATTTTTGACCGCACTTTTCTTATCTAATTACCGATCTTAATTTTTAAAAAGTTTCTAGGAATATGCTAAAATTTTTGCGTTTCTAGGAGCCTATTTATGTCAGAACTCACGTCTAATCAATATTTAATCATTATTGCCGTGCTGGTTTTTATCAGTATTGTGATGCTTTTTCTATTAAGCCGCAGCAAACGAGATACGCAAGAATTACAACAAGATCTCAATAAAACCATCGAAGATTACAATCAATTAGCTGAGCGTTTTGATTCCTTAAGTGCGGTCAAAAATCAACTAGAACAACAAGCTGTTAAAGCACAAACTCATGCGGAAGGCTTGCAAACTCGCCTTAATGAACGTGATGAAAAAATCCAATATTTAGAAAAAGAATTGGATGAAGAACAGCTCCGTCACGATCAAATTGGTGGGCAAATTACCGCATTAAAAGAACGCTTTGGAATAGCATCTGCACAAGCAGAAAGTTTGCAAGGTCAATTACAACAAGCGCAAGAAAATGTACTTAGAAAAGAACAAGAACAACAAAAAACACAGGAAAAATTGACCGCACTTTCACAAGAATTAACGGAGTTGAAAACTACTCTTTCCGAAAAAGAAAAGCATTTTGCCGAACAGCAGCAACATATTGAGCAATCCAAACAACAGCTAGGCGTAGAGTTCCAAAATCTGGCTAACCGTATTTTGGAAGAAAAAAGCCAATCCTTTAATCAAACCAATCAAACGGCATTGGAAACCTTGTTGAAGCCTTTCCGAGAACAAATCGAAGGCTTTCAAAAGCGAGTTAATGAAATCCATTCAGAATCCGTAAAAGGCAATGCGGGCTTAGAAGCGGAAATCAAAAAGGTGTTGGAAATTGGCTTAAATATGTCGCAAGAAGCCAATAATTTAACTTCAGCCTTAAAAGGTGAAAAGAAAACCTTAGGTAACTGGGGAGAAGTACAGCTTGAGCGCGCACTTCAGTTGGCAGGCTTGATTGAAAACGTGCATTACAGTGCACAAGCGCATTTTAAAGATGAACAAGGCGGTCGAAACTATCCTGATTTTGTACTTAATCTGCCTGATGAGAAAAACATCATCATTGATAGCAAAATGTCATTGAATGCTTACGAAAGTGCGGTCAATTCTGAGGATGAATTCGAACGTGAGCGTTTACTAAGGGAGCATATTAAAGCCCTGAAAAATCACATTGATGACTTGCACCGCAAGGATTACAGCAATCTGATTGGCATGCGCAGTCCTAATTTTGTCTTGATGTTCATCGCAGTGGAACCTGCTTATATTGAAGCCTTAAAATTAGACCCAAGTCTGTTTAATTATGGCTATGAGAAAAATGTGATTATGGTTTCGCACACGACCCTCATGCCAATTTTACGTACCGTGGCGAATTTATGGCGTATCGAACGCGGCAACGCCGAAGCGAAAGAAATCGCTGAAAAAGCAGGTGAAATTTACAACCAGATTTGCTTGGTGGCAGAACGTTTAAACAAACTGGGGAACACCCTTTCCACTGTGAGCAATCAATACAACAGCACCGTTACTGCCCTTGTGGGACAACAAGGTTTAGTCGGAAAAGTTGAGCGTTTTAAAGACTTGTCAGCGAAGGCTAACAAGAGCATGCCAAACGTTGAATTGCTCAATAATGACGTGGATTTAACGCGACTATCCCTTATCACTACCGAAAATGAGGAAAAATAATACATATCTGTTGAATTTTTCTTTAAAAGCGGCTATTTTCTTGCCACTTTTTTTATTTTAATTTTATTTGTGGGGAATTTATGGCTACGGAACAAAAAGAAATCACGGATCCATGTGCAAAATATAATGAGCAGACTAACTTTCTAAGCAAAACGATTTTTGCAAGTCGTTGGTTACAAGTGCCTATTTATTTAGGTTTAATTGTTGTACAAGGCATCTATGCCTACAAGTTTATGAAAAACTTGTGGTATCTCATCACCAATGTTAATGAAATGGATGCGGACACCATTATGCTCGCCGTACTTAATCTCATTGATGTGGTGATGATTGCTAACTTATTAGTAATGGTAACATTAGGCGGTTATGAGATTTTTGTTTCAAAACTGCGCACGAAAAACCACCCCGATCAACCTGAATGGATGAGCCATGTGAATGCAACTGTACTGAAAGTTAAACTTTCTATGTCAATTATCAGCATTTCATCTATTCACTTATTGCAAACCTTTGTGAATGCCTCAAAAATTCCTGAAAAAACAATTATGTGGGAAGTGATTATTCATTTTTCTTTCTTGATTTCAGCGATTGCCATGGCTTATACCGACAAAATTCTGTACAGTACAAGTCATAAAAATCATTAAAGGATAACAAATGAAAATAATCTATAAAATAGGTTCAGCATGCCTAGCAATTGGCTCTATTTTCCTTCTTAATGGATGCTTTTTGGTCGATCAAGTTCACGACAAAGTATATGAAGATTGTTACATTCATCCAGATCACATAAAAAGTATGCCTGATGAGGAATACTCTCGATTGGCTAAGCTATGTGGATGGAATCCAAACAGAACAAAATAATGAATCAAAAGTGCGGTCAAATTTGACCGCACTTTTGTTTTCTAGAACTCATCTTGGTGTTTAAATTTCAATAAATCTCGGCGCTCTTTCTTATTTGGACGACGATCAGGATGTGGCATTGAAAGTGCATTATTTTTTCTTGCCCATGCCATTTCTTCGCGTTTTTTCACACTCTGTGCCGTTTCTTGATAAAGCAGTTGTGCTTCTGGTGCACCACGACGTTGATCACTCAACGCAATCACTTCAATTTCTTTTTCATCGCTGCCTTGGCGAAGTTTAATCATCGCCCCGATTTCTACATTTTTACTTACTTTGGCACGCTGACCGTTGTAATGGACTTTGCCCCCTTCAATCATCGCTTTCGCAATGCTACGAGCTTTATAAAAACGCGCCGCCCAAAGCCATTTATCTAAACGCACTTCGTTATTTTCAGCCATAACTCTTCCTATTTCTCTCACTTTGCGTATGATGAGCCAATGACAAGATAATAGGGCTAATATTATGAAAAAACAATTTCCACACATTCTCTCCCTTTCTACGGTGGCAAAATCCGTTTGTTTGAAATTCAAGCTGTTGATCTCAAATTCTCTAATGGAATTGACCGCACTTATGAACGCTTCCGCCCTTTTAATCGCGATTCTGTCATGGTGATTGCAATTGATGGAGAGGAGCTCCTCCTGGTTCGCGAATATGCCGTCGGAACAGAACAATATGAACTCGGCTTTGTAAAAGGCGGGATGGATGCTGGTGAAACGCCCGAACAAAGTGCTAATCGTGAATTGCAGGAAGAAATTGGTTTTGGCGCAAAAAAATGGACATTTTTACGCACAATGAAGATCAATCCACAAATCATGGGTCATAAAATGCATGTTTTATTAGGTGAAGATCTATACCCAAATCAACTGGAAGGGGATGAACCCGAACCATTAGAAATCGTTCGTTACCCTTTATCTCAACTTGATGCTCTGTTGATGAGTGATGAATTTAATGAGGCAAGAAACTTAACCGCACTTTATACCTTGCGAGATTATTTAAAAAAATGTAAATAAATCGAAAAAATTTAGATAAATTCTAATCACAAGCGATTAACTTTAAATAAAACTTGAATAATTATTCTTTTTTTGAGAATGTATAGTCATTTTTCAAAAATAAATAGGAAAATTTATGTCTCATGATAATTTAAAAGAATTGACCTTCCGAGGAATGTTCCTTGGGGCGTTAATTACAGTGATTTTTACTGCATCTAACGTTTATTTGGGTCTTAAAGTGGGGATGACATTCGCCTCCTCCATTCCAGCTGCCGTAATCTCTATGGCAATTTTAAAATTCTTCAAGGATTCCAGTATCTTAGAAAATAACATGGTGCAAACCCAAGCTTCATCAGCGGGGACATTGTCTTCTGTTATTTTCGTTCTTCCAGGTCTGTTAATGATGGGTTACTGGCAAGAATTCCCATTCTGGCAAACTGTGCTTATCTGTGCCTCTGGCGGTACGTTGGGCGTACTATTCACTATTCCATTACGTCGTGCGATGGTGGTAAACAGCGACTTACCTTATCCTGAAGGTGTGGCTGCGGCTGAAATCTTAAAAGCAGGCAATAATGACGAAAGTGACAGCGGTGTAAAAGATATCGCTTATGGCGGTATTTTTGCGGGAACCGTTGCGTTCTTAACTAACGCATTACGTGTCATGTCTGACAGCGCAAGTGCATGGTTCTCTAACGGTAAAGCCGTTTTCCAATTACCGATGGGTTTCTCTCTTGCATTAGTCGGCGCAGGCTACTTAATCGGTATCGTGGGCGGTCTTGCAATGTTATTCGGTACATTCCTCGCTTGGGGGGTGGCTGTGCCTTATTTCACCGCAACGGGTGATATGCCAACCGATGCATCCATCGTGAGCTACGCAATGACTGAATGGAAAACCAAAGTTCGCTTTATCGGTGTGGGTACTATCGGTATTGCAGCAATTTGGACATTATTAATCCTTCTCAAGCCAATGATTGAAGGGATGGTTCATTCTTTCCGTATGTTAAAAGGTTCACAAGCTGAATCAGAAAATCGTATTGATATCGACTTATCACCAAAAACCATTATTTATATTTTATTGGCGACTGTCGTGTTAATCGTGATTTCCTTATATCACTTCGTTGCAGCGGCACCAATTTCTGCTGAGCTTGCCGTGTTATTAGTGGTAGTTTGTACGCTGCTTGCGGTGTTAATTGGCTTCTTCGTTGCAGCAGCATCTGGTTATATGGCGGGATTAGTTGGTTCATCTTCTAGCCCAATTTCAGGTATTGGGATTATTTCCGTCATCGTAATTTCACTTGTTTTAGTGACCATTGGTAAAAGCAGTGGCTTATTTGAAACGGCAGACGGTCAAAAATTCTTAACGGCATTAACCTTATTCACGGCATCTATCGTTTTAACCACAGCAACTATTTCAAACGATAACTTACAAGACTTAAAAACCGGTCTTTTAGTTGAAGCAACACCTTGGAGACAACAGGTTGCATTAATCATTGGTTGTTTCGTTGGTGCATTAGTGATTGCGCCAGTATTAGAAATTTTATACCACGCTTATGGTTTCACGGGTGCATTACCACGTCCAGACATGGATCCAACACAAGCACTTTCAGCGCCACAAGCGACTATTATGACTACCATTTCAAAAGGTATTTTCACCAACCAATTAGAATGGACTTACATTTTAAGTGGTGTAGGCTTAGGTGTGGTATTAATCATTATTGATGGGCTTATGCGTAAAACGACTAACAGCCGCTTCGCACTACCAGTATTAGCGGTTGGTATTGGTATTTACCTTCCACCATCAATCAATATGCCGGTGGTAGTCGGTGCGGTGATGGCATGGCTTATCACACGCAATATTAAGAGCTATGCAAAACGCACTAACGATACAGAAGTGGAGAAAAAAGCAGAACGTTTCGGTACGCTTTTCGCGGCAGGTTTAATTGTTGGTGAAAGCTTAATGGGCGTTATCTTAGCCTTCATTATCGCGGCATCTGTAACATCTGGCGGATCTGAAGCACCATTAGCCTTAGCGTTAGAAAACTGGGATAAAATGGGTGAATTACTCGGTCTTGCCGTGTTTATCTTCGGTGTCTTTATTTTCGTTTCTCGTGTATTGCGCGCGAAAAAATCAAAATAATGGATGAAAATAGGCTGTCTTCGGATAGCCTATTTTTCTAGGAGCTTAAGGTGTCAACTCAATCCCCTTATTTGAAAGCGATTATTGTCTTCCCATTGCTTACCCAACTGATAGGCAGTGTTATTGCTTATGTCGTTTTCGAACTAGACGACTACAGAGAAGGTTATTTCGACTCTGCGTTATTTGGTTTCTCTCTGACATTTTGGCCACTAACGGTTCCGGCGATAATCAATGCTTACTTTGCTAAATGCCGAGGCTATCTACGCCATCATTGGAAGAAAATTCTCCTTTTTTCATTTATCATTATTTTTGTTTATTGGAGTATCGGTAATATCGTGATCGCACCAAATACGAAATATCTCACTGACCGTATATCCTTCATCTTAGGCGGCTCTGCCATCATGGCAATCTATACGACAATTTTCCTCTCCTTGTTATTACCGAAATCAAAGTAGAGAATAAATATGCAATTATCTCAATCTCTTCTCGATCAAGTCCGCACGCTTGCCAATGAAGCGGGAAAACATTTGGCTCGTTTTTACCAACAGGATGTGAGAATACAAACTAAATCGGATAACACCCCTGTTACAGAGGCAGATTTATTTGTCAGCCAATTTTTAATCGAAAAACTGACCGCGCTTTTCCCTGATATTCCTGTTCTTTCAGAAGAAAACTGCAATATCCCCTTTGAACAACGCCAAACTTGGCAAACTTATTGGCTAATCGATCCCCTTGATGGCACGCAGCAATTTATTGATCGCACGGATCAATTTTCGGTGTTGATTACACTCGTGCAAAACCATCAACCTGTAATGGGTGTTATCCACTTCCCTATTTTGAATATCACCTATTACGCCATGAAAGGTTTTGGGGCATTCAAGCAAAGCGACAAAGAAATAAAAACCTTACAACCCAGAAAAATCGATCTGACCAAACCGTTAAAAATCGCCGTAGGCGCCACTACCTCACAAGAAAAAGTGCGGTCAATTTTGGCGAAGAATTTGGCATGCGAATTTACGGTGGTCGGTTCGAGTAGCTTAAAAAGCGGTTTAGTCGCAGAAGGAGCGGTTGATTGCTATATTCGCCTCGGCAAAACCGGCGAATGGGACACTGCTGGCGCTGAAATTTTATTAGCTGAAACCAATGGTGGAATTTTCGATCCACAATTTCAGCCTCTCACCTATAATCAGCGTGAAAGTTTAATTAATCCAAACTTTGTGATGGTGTCAGATAATACACAAAATTGGGCATCTGTCTTTCAATTTAATTGATTGGTTCGATTGGTAAAGTGCAGTAATATATTGCATTATTTAAAAACACTACTCGGAACAATAAGGAATAATATGCAAACGAATAATAACTGTATCGTAATTTTTGGTGCTTCTGGTGATTTAACGCACCGCAAACTCATTCCAGCACTTTATAATCTTTTCAAATTTGGGCGTTTAAACCAATTTTCTGTATTGGGTGTTGCTCGTACAGAATTAAACGATGACACTTTCCGTGAAAAAATGCGTGAAGCGTTACTTGAAACAGAAGAAACCACACCAGAAACGTTAGATGCTTTTTGTAGCCATCTCTATTATCAAGCAGTAAATACATCAGATGCGGCTGATTACGGTAAATTAGTCCCACGTTTAGAAGAATTACATACTAAATATCAAACGAATGGCAACACCCTTTACTATATGTCTACGCCACCAAGCTTATATGGTGTGATTCCAGAATGCCTTGCGGCCCATGGTTTAAACACAGAAAAAGACGGTTGGAAACGGATTATTGTCGAAAAACCTTTTGGTTACGATGAAAAAACAGCACAAGAACTCGACGTTCAAATTCATCGTTTCTTTGAAGAGCATCAAATCTATCGTATCGACCATTATCTTGGTAAAGAAACCGTACAAAACTTACTTGTTTTGCGCTTCTCAAATGGCTTATTCGAACCACTTTGGAACCGTAATTACATTGATTATGTCGAAATTACGGGTGCCGAAGCCATTGGTGTAGAAGAACGTGGTGGCTATTATGATGGCTCCGGTGCAATGCGTGACATGTTCCAAAACCACTTATTACAAGTTTTAGCCATGGTTGCCATGGAACCACCTGCAATCATCAATGCGAACTCTATGCGTGATGAAGTGGCCAAAGTCATGTACTCTTTACGTCCATTAACGCAAGATGACGTTGAGCACAACTTAGTGCTTGGTCAATACACTGCAGCCGAAATTGATGGCAAAGAAGTCAAAGGCTATTTACAAGAAAAAGGCGTTCCAGCTAACTCTCGCACTGAAACCTTTATGGCGCTACGTTGTGAAATCGAAAACTGGCGTTGGGCAGGCGTGCCTTTCTATGTGCGTACAGGTAAACGCTTACCGGCACGTGTGACGGAAATTGTGATTCATTTTAAAACGACTCCGCACCCTGTATTTAGTCAAAATGCACCAGAAAATAAATTGATCATTCGTATCCAACCCGACGAAGCCATCTCAATGCGTTTCGGCTTGAAAAAACCAGGTGCAGGCTTTGAAGCAAAAGAAGTGTCAATGGATTTCCGTTATGCGGATTTAGCAGACTCACAAGTCCTCACCGCGTACGAACGTCTATTGCTCGATGCGATGAAAGGTGATGCGACACTCTTTGCTCGTACTGATGCCGTTCATGCTGCATGGAAATTCGTTCAACCAATTTTAGACTACAAAGAAGCAGGCGGTCGAATTTACGAATATGAAGCCGGCACTTGGGGACCTGTTGCGGCGGAAAAACTTATCGCGAAAAGTGGTCGCGTATGGCGTAAACCAAGTGGCAAAATGAAGAAAAAGGTTTAATCATCAATCGCAAGCCTTCTTCCCTACAAGCGGAAGAAGGCTTATATCCAATATAAAGAGAAGCAAACATGAACACCATCACCTTCCCAACGGCTCAACACGCAGTTGAAAAGATCGCCCAAGAATTTGTGATTTATAGCCAATTAAATCATCCTGTACATATTTCTCTTTCTGGCGGCTCAACGCCTAAGCTGTTATTCAAAACCTTAGCCAAAGCGCCTTATGCAGAACAAATTAACTGGAAAAATCTGCATTTTTGGTGGGGTGATGATCGTATGGTTCCACCAACCGATTCAGAAAGCAACTATGGCGAAGTGCAAAAACTCTTATTCGATCATATTCAAATTCCAACGGAAAACATCCACAGAATTCGTGGCGAAAATGAACCGCACTTTGAACTAAAACGCTTCGAAGAAGAATTAAGTGCGGTCATTCCAAACGGTGTTTTTGATTGGATTATTTTAGGTATGGGAACGGACGGTCATACCGCTTCTCTTTTCCCACATCAAACCAATTTTGATGATGAAAACCTTGCTGTCATGGCAAAACACCCTGAAAGCGGTCAAATCCGCATTTCTAAAACAGCCAAACTCATTGAACAAGCCAAACGCATTACCTATTTGGTCACCGGCGAAAGCAAAGCGGATATTTTAAAAGAAATCCAAACGACTCCTGCAGAAAATCTGCCTTACCCTGCTGCCAAAATTAAAGCAAAAAATGGGGTGACGGAATGGTATTTGGATAAAGCGGCGGCAGCATTATTGTAATACGCCCATCAAAAAAGGAACGTCGAGATGAAAAAAGTATTGTTATTAACTTTATTGCCAGTAGCAGCAATGGCCACTTCAATCAAAGGTATTGGAGAAAACTACCAAGATTGGGATTTAGTATGTGATAACACGGGCACTTGTCGTATGGC